>LUYR01000084.1 GCA_001603335.1 Rhodospirillales bacterium Alpha_05
GGCAGGCCGGCGGCCTCGCCGAGCAGGCCGGTGCGCTGGTCGGCGACCTCGACGGCGCGGCGAACGGCATCGGCGAGGTGGTCAAGCTGATCTCCGACATCGCCGGGCAGACCAACCTCTTGGCGCTCAACGCCTCGATCGAGGCGGCGCGCGCGGGCGACGCGGGCAAGGGCTTCGCGGTGGTGGCGAGCGAGGTCAAGTCCCTCGCCAACGAAACCCAGCGCTCGGTCGGTCAGATCACCGACCAGATCCAGACGATGCAGGAAATGTCGCACCGCATGGTGCAGGCGATCGGCACGATCCGCACCACCATCACCCAGGTGGACGAAGCCGCGGCGACGATCGCGGCGGCGGTGGAGCAGCAGAACGCCACCACCCGCGACATCTCGCGCAACGTGCAGGAGGTCGCGGGCGGCGCGCAGGAGGTCGCGACCTTGATCTCGGCGGTGTCGCAGCAGGCCACCGAAGTCGGCGACGTCGCCTCCAGCCTGCGCGGCACCGTCGACGAACTCACCGGCGATATCGACGGACTGCACAAGGCGGTCAACGCCGCCGTGGAAACCTCGGTGGCCGAAACCGAACGCCAACTCGCCCGCGCCTGATCCACGCGCGGTCCCAAAAAAACGGCGGCCTTCGCGGGGCCGCCGTTTCCGCATCTGCGCGACGCGCGAGGCCTCAGGCGGCGCGCACCGCGCTCAAGAAGCCGTTGACGTCCTCGCGCATCGCGTCGGACTGGCGGGAGAGGGCCTTCGCCGCCTCCTGCACCGAGCGCGAGGCGTCGCCGGTTTCGCGCGCGCCGGCGTTCAACCCGGCGACGTTCTGGCTCACCTCCTGCGCGCTCGAAGCCGCCTGGGTGATGCTGCGCGCGATATCCGCCGTGGTCGCCTGCTGCTGCTCCACCGCCGCCGCCACCGAGGCGGTGATCGCGGTGACCGAGGCCATGATCTCGGCGATGCCGCCGATTTCCTTCGCCGTGGTCTGGGTCGCGTCCTGCACCGCGCCGATCTGCGCGGCGATGTCGCTGGTCGCCTTGGCGGTCTGGTTGGCGAGGTTCTTCACTTCCCCGGCGACCACTGCGAAGCCCTTGCCCGCCTCGCCCGCGCGCGCCGCCTCGATGGTGGCGTTGAGGGCGAGGAGGTTGGTCTGGTTGGCGACGTCGGAGATCATCTGCACCACCTCGCCGATCTTCTGCGCGGTCTGTTCCAGGCTCGCCACCAGGGATTCCGCGTGCGCGGTCTGGTCGGCGGCGCGCTTGACGATCGCGTCCGCCTCGTCGATACGGCGGGCGATCTCGGCGATCGACATGTTCATCTGCTCGGTGGCGGCGGCGACGGAATCCACGCTCTGCGAGGAATCCTGCGCCGCGCCCGCGACCGCCGAGGTCTGGCTCGAGGTGCGCTCGGCCACCTCCGACATCGACGCCGAGGTTTCCTCGAGGCCGGTGGCGGCGGCGAGGAAGTTGTCGATGTTGGTGAGCATCTGCTCGTTGAACTGAACCGTCAGGGCCTCGACCTTGAGCGCCCGCGCCTCGCGCACCTTGCGTTCCTTTTCCGCCTCGATCGCGGCGGTCTTGCGCACGATTGCGTTGCGCCGCCAGGTGTCTACGGCTTTCGCGATGCCGCCGATCTCGTCGGCGCGATCGGTGTATGGCACATGCACCTCGTAATCGGCCTGGGCGAGCACGTCGAGGGCCTTCGAAATGTCGCGGATCGGGTGCGAAATCGACCGCCCCATCCAGAACGCGAAGCCGAAGGCGAAGACCAGCACGCCGAAGGTCAGGCTGAGGTCGCTGAGTTGCTCCGCCTTGACCTCGGCGACGCGGGCGTCGAGGAAGGCGTCGAGCTTCGCCCGCCCGGTCTTGGCATCGACGGCAAAGGCGGAGGTGATCTCGGCGCGGGTGTCGAGCTTGATGTCCTGTTCGGTGCGGTCGAGGTAGATCGCGGTCAACAGTCCGATGGGCAAGAGAAATGCTGCGCACAGCACGGCGAGCTTGGCGCTGACGGAAAAGGTTTTAAACATGAGCGAAATTCCTGTGAGGCGCGGGAGGGCCGACGCCATTGGGCCGGGCTTCCCGCCCGCCCGGAATCCTGCCCCGGTCGCGTCGTTTCCTTACCGATTCCCCGCAATAATTTTGTGTGTTTCCAGACTCGGCGTCAAGGGGGCGGCGGCGGGGCGAGTCGCAGAAATAGATGAGCTTTTCTCACGTGGCAGTTTCCGGATTCGCTGGACTCGCGCCGACCCGGGCCGTACCTTGGCGCGGTTCCAACTCCAAAGTCGCCGCCACCGATGAGTCCCTCGCTTTCCCGTTCGGTCCGACCGCAATCCTCCCGAGGCCTCGACGCCCCGGCGCGGCGGCGGATCGTCGCGGCGATCGTCGCGGTGGTGGCGCTCGGCTTCTTCGGCCTCACCTTCGCCAACTACTGGGTGACCAAGCGGTGGGTGCAGGACACCATCGTGAAGAGCGACCTGCCGCTCACCAGCGACACCCTCTATTCCGAGATCCAGCAGGACCTGCTGAAGCCGATCTTCGTCTCGTCGCTGATGGCGCACGACACCTTCCTGCGCGACTGGGTGCTGGCGGGGGAAACCGACTCCCGCCCGATGATCCGCTACCTGCGCGAGATTCAGGGCAAGTACGACGCCTTCACCGCGTTCTTCGTCTCGGCGCGCACCGGCGTCTACTACCAGTCCAAGGGGGTGCTGAAAAAGGTCAGCCCCGACGAGCCGCGCGACGTCTGGTTCTATCGCGTGCAGACCATGCACGGGCCGTACGAAACCAACGTCGACCCCGACATGGCGAACCAGGATACGATGACGATCTTCATCAACTTCCGGGTTCTCGACTACGAAGGCCGCTTCATCGGCGCCACCGGCGTCGGCCTCCAGGCGACTACGGTGAAGCAGTTGGTCGAGCGCTATCAGTCGGAATACCGGCGCACCATCACCTTCGTCGACCGCAAGGGGATGCTGAAGCTCTACGGCCGCGACTACGACGCCGCCGAACCCGACATCCACAAGCGCCCCGGCATCGCGAAAATCGCCGACGCGATCCTCGCCAAGGACCAGGGAAGCTACGAATACACGCGGGATGGCTCGACCTACTTCGTCAACAGCCGCTACATCCCCGATCTCGGCTGGTATCTCCTCGTCGAGCAGAACGCCGACGACCGCCTCGCCTCGGCGCAGCGCACCCTGGTCAACAACCTCGTCGTCGGCGCGGGCGTCACCCTCGTCGTCACCTTCCTCTGTGCGCTCCTGGTGCGCCGCTCGCAGCGCCGCCTCGAAACCCTGGTCGCCACCGACACCCTCACCGGCGCGCTCAGCCGCATCGCCTTCGCGGTGATCTTCGCCCAGGCGACCGAACGCGCGCGCCGCGACCCCAAGCCGCTCTCCCTCGCGTTCTTCGACATCGACCACTTCAAGGCGATCAACGACCAGTACGGCCACGCCGTCGGCGACGCCGTCCTCGTCGCCGTCGCCGACCGCCTGCGCTCCGCCGTTCGCGCGGGCGACGGCCTCTGCCGCTGGGGCGGCGAGGAGTTCCTCCTCCTGTTCGAAGACTGCGGCATCGACACCGCCTGGCAGATCGCCGAAAAAGCCCGCGCCGCGGTGACCGCCACGCCCCTGGTGATGGCCGACGGCACCAGCATCGCCATTACCCTCTCCGCCGGCGTCGCCCAGCGCCGCCAAAAGGAAGACGGCGACACCCTCATCGCCCGCGCCGCCGCCGCCCTCTACCGCGCCAAACACACCGGCCGCAACCGCACCGAACGCGCTGCGTAAAGTTTAAGGGAAAAACGCTCCTGGGGCCGAGGGGCCCAGCCCCCTTAAGGTTTGGGGCGCAGAGCTACTTGAGCTGACTGTCCTTGTTGCCACGGCGATTGATCCCACCCGGCACCGGGCGACGGTCGAGCGCCTCCTGACACGCCACGCACGTCGTCACTCCCGGCAGCGCCTTGCGCCGCGCTTCGGGAATCTCCTCGCCGCATTCGACGCAATAGATCTCCCCCGGCCCCGACGGCAACCGCGCCCGCGCACTCGTCACCGCATCGGCGACGCTATCGTCGATCTGCTCCTGCACCGCCCCATCCCGGGTCCATCCGCCAGCCATGGTCTCTGCCTGAGTTTTCGTTGCTGCGTAAGATGAGGATAGGGAGACGGGGCTCGCATTCCAAGGGCGGCGCCATTGGGCGGGAAGCGGAAGGGCGGGTATCGGGCGCGGCAGCATCGACCGCGAAGCACCAAAACCGGTCGGGCGCCCGACATTGCTCCAATTTTAAAGAAAGCTTGTCGTCAGATCGGCCAGTGCAAGTCGAAGGCGGTACCGCCCAATGCTGATGGACGGCAAGTCACCTCGCCGCCATGCGCTCGGGCGATGGCCTGGACCACCGCCAAGCCGAGCCCACTGCCCCGGCCATGGGGATTCCCTTGCTGAAACGGCTCGAAGATCTGGGCCGCCAGGGAAGTGGAAACACCCGGGCCGCAATCCTCGACCAGCAGGTGACAAAGTCCCGCGGTGGTTTGAACCGCAATCCGCAACGGCCCGGGTTCGGCGTGGCATAGGGCGTTTTCCAACAACGCCAGCAAAGCTTGGCGTATCCGGTCGGGATCGCACACCACCGACGGACCATCCATTGGGCAAGACACCGCGAAGCCCGCTTCCCGCAAGCTCGGTTCGAAGACCTGCACCACCGCGCGCGCCTCCGCCGCCAGGTCGGTCAACTCCCGGCGCAATTCGAGACGCCCGCTTTCCGCCATCCCCACCAGGCGAAGATCCTCGATCAGCCTCCCCAGGCCCTCGACCTGGGTAAGCAACGACCGGAACAGCGCCGGGTCCGGTTCGAAGACACCGTCGGTCAGCCCTTGCAGGCGTCCGCGCAGCACCGTGACCGGGGTTCGCAACTCGTGGGCGATCGCCGCGTTCCAGAATCGGCGCTCTCCTTCCACACGCTCCAGGCGCTCGGCCATCACATTGAAATCCCGAACCAACTGGGTGGCTTCGTCCTGCGGGTGGCCGTCGATGTCGGCGCGGATCGAAAGGTTGCCTTGCGCCACCTGGCGCAGGCTCTCGGCAACAGCATTCAGCGGCGTGATGATCGTCTTCGATAGCTTCAGCGCGAAGAAAACCGCCGCGCTCAGCGCGACGCCGGTGATCAACGCCATCCACCCCCATTCCAGCGGCGTCGGGAGCCAATCGCCACCGTCGGCCTCGACGTTTGGAAACAGCACGAACCAGACGGTGTAGAAGGCATAGGTTCCCAGGAGCGACAGCAGGGTGGCCCCCAGGGCCAGCAGAACCATGAAGCGGGTGATCTTGCGGCTCAGATTTCCGGCCACCCTCATGAAACGTCTCCCAACCGATAGCCGACCCCGCGCACGCTCTCCGGAACTCCCGCAAACCCCGCAGCCTCCAGCTTCTTGCGCAGCTTGCTGATGTGGCTATCCACCGTCCGCTCCAGCGCCTCGCCCTCGGGCAGGCAGGACACCAGAAGCTCCTCGCGTTCGAAGACCCGGCGCGGCGTTTGCATCAGGCGGACGAGAATCCTGAATTCGGTCAGCGTCAGAGGCAGGGCCTGAAGACCTCCCTCGGTCTGCGCGGCGATCTCGTGGCTCTCCAGATCCGCCTGCAGACGCCCGAGCCGAATGAAGCGCTGCTCCGTTTGCTCGCTGCCGGAACGAGCGCGCCGCAACACCGCCTGAACACGGGCGACCACCTCGGCGGGGTTGAACGGCTTGACCACGTAGTCGTCCGCCCCGATCCGCAGTCCCATCAGCTTGTCGATGTCCTGGTCCATGGCGGTGAGCATGATGACCGGCGTACCGCCGCGGTGCCGCACCTCCACCAGCACCTGCCAACCGTCCAGGTAGGGCATCTGCACATCCAGAATGATCAGGTCCGGCTTGAGCGACAGGTGCATCTCCAGCGCCCTGCGCCCATCGGCGGCGTGCACGCTGCGCAGGCCGCTCCGCCCCAGGTAGGCGGTCAGGATCTCGGCGATCTCGGGCTCGTCCTCGGCGATGAGGACGAGCGGCTGCGGTTCGGCAATCGAGGAAGGCATGGGGCCCCTGCGTGGTTTCGTTGGGCCTCCACTGTATCTCCACAAACCCTCGACGGAAACGCCATCCGCTCCGCCTATGGTGGTTTTCCTGCCGATCCGGCAGTGCGTTGTGACGATGCCCACGAAAGGTCGGTACATGAGGAGCGAGAGTCGATTCCGTCGTTACGCCGGGGTCATCATGGCGATGGCGGCACTTGCCGGATGCGACGATGCCGCCGCTCCCGAGCCGCCGCCACCTACGCCGGTGACGGTGACGACGCTGGTTCCCTCTCATGTGGAGTTGACCGAGGACCTTCCGGGACGCGTCGCCGCCGTACGCGTCGCGGAGATTCGTCCGCAGGTCGGCGGCATCGTGCGCCGCCGTCTGTTCGAGCAGGGCGCGGAGATTCAGGCGGGCGAGCCGCTGTTTCAGATCGACCCCGCGCCGTTCAAGGCCGATGCCGAAATGGCCGCGGCCGCGTTGAAGCGCGCCGAATCCGCCCTGGCGCGGGCACGGGCGCAAACCCGGCGCCTCGAGCCCCTGGTCGCGACGGAGGCGATCAGTCGCCAGGCGTATGACGATGCCGTTGCGCAGCGGGATCAAGCGGCGGCGGATGTCACCCAGGCTCGGGCGACCCTGGCCCGCCGCCATCTGGATTTGAAGTTCGCCACGGTGGACGCGCCGATCTTTGGACGCATCGATCAGGCGTTGGTCACCGAAGGTGCGCTGGTGTCGCCCTCCGACGCCACTCCGATGGCGCGGATTCAGCAGGTCGATCAGGTTTACGTGGATGTGCGCCAGCCCGCCGCGAGGCTCGCCGGCCTGCGGCAAACCCTGGCATCGCCTGAGGCCGAGCGCCGCACCGCGGTCGCGATTCTCCGCCAGGACGGGACGCCCTACGACGTGAGCGGCCGCATTCTGTTCTCCGGCATCGCCGTCGATGCGGAAACCGGCGACGTACTCCTGCGCGTCCTGGTGGACAACCCCCGGAGAGATCTCCTGCCCGGAATGTTCGTGCGCGCCCGCGTGCCGCGCGCCAGCTACGCCGATGCCTTGCTGGTGCCCCAGGAAGCCGTCGCCCGCGTCGGCGGGATGCCGCAGGTGTGGGTGGTCGAAAGCGGCGACGCGGTCCGCGCCGTTCCGGTGGAGTTGGGCGAGCTGGTCGAGCGCCGCTACCGCATCCGAAGCGGCCTTGAGGCCGGCGAGCGGATCGTCGTCGAGGGGCAGCAGCGGCTGAGAGACGGGGCCGTCGTCGCGCCGCGCGAATGGCGGCCGCTCGGCCTCGCCGCACGCTGAGCCGTCAGGAGCATCGCCGGAATGCCGACTTTCTTCATCCACCGCCCGATCTTTGCCTGGGTCGTCGCGCTGTTCATCATCCTGCTGGGGTTGATCGCCCTGCCGAACCTCCCGATCGCGCGCTACCCCTCGGTCGCCCCGCCGACGGTCAGCATCTATGCGAGCTACCCCGGCGCCTCGCCGCGGACGATGAACGATTCCGTTCTCGGGCTGATCGAGCGCGAGCTCTCGGGCGTCAAGAATCTGCTGTACTTCGAGTCGGTTGCCGACGCCTCGGGTACGGCTCAGGTCACCATCACCTTCAAGCCGGGGACCGACCCCGAGCTTGCCCAGGTGGATGTGCAGAATCGCTTGAGAGCGGTCGAATCGCGGTTGCCGCAAGCCGTGCGACAAAGCGGCCTGACCGTGGAATCCGCCAGTTCCGGCTTCCTGATGATGGTCAGCCTGAGGTCGGACGACGGCCGCTTCGACGAAACGGCACTGAGCGATTATCTGGCCCGCAACATCGTCGAGGAACTGCGCCGCATCGATGGCGTCGGACGGGTGCAACTCTTCGGCGCCGAGCAGGCGCTGCGGGTGTGGGTCGATCCGTCGCAGTTGATCGCCTTCGGCTTGACCATGAACGATCTGTCCTCGGCGATTGCGCAGCAGAACGCGCAGATCGCCCCCGGCCGCGTCGGCGCGGCGCCCATCGTGCCGGGCCAACGGGTCACCGTGCCGTTGACCGTGCAGGGCCAGTTGCAGACCCCCGAGGACTTCGCGGCCATCGTGCTGCGCGCCAACGTCGACGGCTCCAAGGTGACGCTCGGCGACGTCGCGCGCGTCGAGCTCGGGTCGCAGAGCTACGAGTTCGTCAATCGCGAGAACGGGCTCGTCGCCACCCTCGCGGCGGTGCAACTCGCCCCGGGCGCCAATGCCGTGCGCACCGCCGAAAGCGTCAAAGCGCGGCTGGCCGAGCTCAGCCACGTGATGCCGACGGGCATGACCTATGCCACGCCCTTCGACACCGCGCCCTTCGTCAAAGTTTCGATCGAAAAGGTGATCCACGCCCTGCTCGAAGCCATGGCGCTGGTGTTCCTGGTGATGTTGCTGTTCCTGCAGAACATCCGCTACACGCTTATCCCGGCCATCGTCGCCCCGATCGCGCTGCTGGGAACCTTCACGGTGATGTTGATGGCGGGTTTCTCCATCAACGTTCTGACCATGTTCGGCATGGTTCTGGCCATCGGCATCATCGTGGACGATGCCATCGTGGTGGTGGAAAACGTCGAACGCCTGATGGCGACCGAAGGCCTGTCGCCCAGGGACGCGACGATTTCCGCGATGCGGGAAATCACCGGAGCGGTGATCGGCATCACCTTGGTGCTAACGGCGGTCTTCATTCCCATGGCGCTCGCCGGGGGATCGGTCGGGGTGATCTATCGCCAGTTCGCGCTGTCCATGGCCGTGTCTATTCTGTTTTCGGCTTTCCTGGCGCTCAGCCTGACCCCGGCCTTGTGCGCCACCTTGCTGAAGCCGCTCGACACCGAGCGTCACGGCAAGGTCGGCGTCTTCGGCTGGTTCAACCGAGGCTTCGATCGCCTGACCCGCGCCTACGAAACCCGGGTCGCCGTCCTGGTGCGGCGCGGCGGCCGCGTGATGGCCGGTTTCGCCACGATCGTCGTCCTGCTGGCCGTGGGGTTCTGGGTCCTGCCTTCAGCCTTCCTGCCCGAGGAAGACCAGGGATACTTCATGACGTCGTTCCAATTGCCGTCCGAGGCCACTCAGGAACGCACGCTGGAACTGGTGCGCAGGTTCGAGGCCCACGTCGCCGCGCGCCCGGCCGTGGACTCCAACTTGTCGATCCTGGGGTTCGGCTTCTCCGGCTCGGGAGCCAACACCGCGCTGGCGTTCACCATGCTCAAGGACTGGGACCAGCGCGGTGGCGCGACCACCGCTCACGAAGCCCAGCTCGCCCAACAGGCCATGTCGGACACCACCGACGGCACGGTTATGAGCCTGCTGGCCCCCGCCATCGAGGAAATGGGCACGTCGTCCGGCTTCAGCCTGCGCCTGCAAGACCGCGCCGGCCAAGGGCCGTCCGCCTTGAACGCCGCCGAGGCGCAACTCCTGGCACTCGCGGCGCAAAGCAAAGTCGTTGCCGGCGTCTATTCGGACGATTTGCCCGGCGGCACCGGCGTTCGGCTGAACATCGACCGGCAAAAGGCCGAAGCCTTGGGGGTCTCGTTTTCCGCCATCAGCGATACCCTGACGACGGCCATGGGGTCGTTGTACGTCAACGACTACCCCAACGCCGGACGCATGCAGCAGGTGATCCTTCAGGCGGATGCACCCGCCCGCATGCAGGTGGACGACGTGCTGAAGCTGTACCTCCGCAACTCGCGCGGCGGCATGGTCGCGCTTTCCGAAGTCGTGACGCCGGTGTGGGAAGATACGCCGCTCCAGTTCGTCCGCTATCAGGGCTTCCCGTCCGCCCGGATTTCCGGCGGCCCCGCTCCCGGCGTATCCAGCGGCGAGGCGATGGCGGAGATGGAGCGGCTGGCAACCCGGCTGCCCCCGGGGTTCGCCGTGGAATGGACGGGGCAATCGCTGCAAGAGCGCCAGTCGGCAGCGCAGGCGCCGCTGTTGATTGCGTTGTCCATGCTGGTCGTGTTCCTGGTCCTGGCCGCGCTTTACGAAAGCTGGTCAATCCCGCTGGCGGTGATGCTGGTGGTTCCACTGGGGCTATCGGGCGCGGTCGGCGCGGTGCTGCTGCGCGGCATGCCCAACGACGTTTTCTTCAAGGTCGGCCTGATCACCGTGATCGGCCTGGCGGCCAAGAACGCCATCCTGATCGTCGAATTCGCCCGCCAGATGCACGGCCAGGGCATGGGGCGGACGGAGGCGGCAGTCATGGCGGCGCGCCTGCGGTTGCGCCCGATTCTGATGACCTCTCTGGCGTTCGGCCTCGGAGTGGTGCCGCTGATGCTCGCCCGGGGCGCCAGCGCCGAAACCCAGAACGCCATCGGCACCGGAGTCTTCGGCGGCATCGCGTGCGCCACTGTGCTGGCGGTGTTCTTCGTCCCCGTGTTCTTCGTCGTCGTGGTCGGCGCCCAGGAAAAACTCCACGCTTGGCGTCGCGCCCGGCGTCCCAGCCCAATTCAGCACCAGGACTGACGCCATGCGCTTGCTCCCCGCCGTGCTCTCGCTGGCGCTCTCCGCCTGTTCTCTGGCTCCCGAGCTGAACACGCCCGAACCGCCGGTGCCGCGCGCCTATCCGCTCTCGGAGACCGTGACCGGCGAGATCCCCGCCGCCGATCTGGATTGGCAAAGCATGTTCGTCGATCCCCGTCTGCGGCGCCTCATCGCACTCGCTTTGGAGAACAACCGCGACTTGCGGCTGGCGGCTTTGAACGTCGAGGCGGCGCGGGCGCAGCACGGCATTCAGCGCGCCTCCCGCCTGCCGGCGTTGAGCGCATCGGCGGAGACGACACGCCAGCGGGTCGCCGCGGACAACCGGGCCGATCCCGCCTCCCCCGCCCGGACGCAAACCCAGCACGGATTGAATGTCGGCGTCAGCGCGTTCGAGATCGATCTCTTCGGTCGTGC
Source organism: Rhodospirillales bacterium Alpha_05 (assembly GCA_001603335.1). GTDB lineage: Bacteria > Pseudomonadota > Alphaproteobacteria > Rhodospirillales > Rhodospirillaceae > Oleispirillum. The sequence continues at coordinate 10,924 of LUYR01000084.1, forward strand.
ACGATCGCTGTCCGAGGCCGCGTTCGCCCGCTATCTCGCCAGCGAGGAAGGCCGCCGCGCCGCCCACATCGCGTTGGTCGGCGCCGTGGCGGACGCCTATTTCGCCGAGCGTCTGGCGCAGGAACAGGTCGATCTGTCGCGGCACACGTTGGCCGATTGGCGGCAATCCCTGGACCTGGCGCGGCAGTTGAAGACCGCCGATCAAAACAGCAGCCTCGACGTCGCCCAGGCGGAAGGACAGGTCGCCACCGCGGAGGCCGATCTGGAAGGCCGCTCGCGGACCTTGATGCGCGCCGCCAACGCCTTGGCCCTCTTGATCGGCTCCACCGTGCCGGACGATCTGCCGCCGCCGGGGCCGCTCGGCGAAAATGCGGTGCGAACCCGCCTGCCAGCGGGGTTGCCCTCGGATCTTCTGACCCGACGCCCGGATATCCGGCAGGCGGAGCAGAACCTGATCGCCGCCAACGCCGATATCGGCGCGGCGCGTGCCGCATTCTTTCCCCAGCTGTCGCTGACGATGTCGTTGGGATACGCCAGCCCGGCCTTGAACAGTCTGTTCGACAGCAGCCAGGGAGTCTGGAGCTTCGCCCCCCAAATCACGCAGCCGTTGTTCCAGGGCGGTCGGTTGCGGGCCGAGCTGCGGCTGGCCAAGGTCCGCAAGTCGGCGGCCATCGCCGAATATGAACGCACCATCCAGACGGCATTCCGCGAAGTTGCCGACGGCCTTGCCGGAAGTGCCACCTACGGCCGCCAGATCGCGGCCCAGGATCGCGTCGTAGCTTCCGCCGCGCGCCGGGTCGAACTCTCGACCCTGCGCTACCGTGCCGGCTTGGAGGGCCGCCTGGAGCTGCTGGATGCCCAGCGGCAGCATTATGCCGCGCGGCAGACGCACCTGGACCTGAAACGCGAGGAAATCGGCAACGCCATCGCTTTGTACAAGGCGTTGGGTGGCGGCGCACCTGTGCCCGAACCGCAAGAGCAGCCGTGAGGCCTTCTCGGCCAGACCTTTGATGATCCCCGATATTTTTTAAAACCAGAGGGAAAGCGCGATGCGCATCGTCTATGACAAACTACGAGAAACATATGCGTCCGAGGTGGCCGTTTACGGCGGGGTGAAATCGGAGGCGCTGCTCCGTGCCTACGCGGCAGTCCCCCGTGAGCGCATGCTGCCGCAGGGACCGTGGACCGTCGAAGCGCTCGACGGCTCCTACTACGTCACCGACGATGCCGACGCCTCCCGAATTCTCCATGCCGTGGGGGTCTCCATCGACCCCAAGCGGCAACTCAACAGCGGCAACCCGGCGGAGGTCGGGCGGATGCTGGAAGAAGCGCGCATCGAACCCGGAGAGACGGTATTCCATGTCGGAGCCGGGCTCGGTTACTTCTCGGCGATCATGGCGGAGCTTGTCGGCGAATCCGGCCGCGTCATCGCGGCGGAGATCGACCCTGTCCTGGCGGGGCGCTGTCGGGGGAATCTCGCGCCTTGGCCGCAGGTCGAGGTGGTCGGCGATGGCGTGGCCTGTTCCTTGCCGCCGGTTGATGTGATCTTCGCGAGTGCGGGGATCGCGAGCATCCCCGCAAGTTGGCTCGAGGCGCTGCGTCCCGGTGGGAGAATGATCTTCCCGGTGACGGGATCGTTGAACGGCGGATTCATTTTCCGGGTCGAGAAAGGCGTCTCGCCGATGTGGTTGTCCGCCAAGCCTTTGAACTTCGTGCGATTCTACCCCTGCGCCGGGGCACGCAAGCCTGAGGCCGTATCGGCGGTCGACCAAGCCATCGCAGATCCCAAGGGGGCGCACGTCCGATCGCTGCGCCTGGATGTCCATCCCCCGCAGCACGAGTGCTGGCTGCATTCCGACGGATGGTGTCTGAGCACTGCCGAACATGATCACGCGAATCGAAAGGAGTCTCCGTAATCCGCTTGATCGTCTACGACGACAATCGGCACACATCGAGCGTAACCCGAGATGCCTCGATGTTCTTGCTCTCACGACAAAAGAACCGTCCTGCGGGCACCCGGCTGTCGCGGGTAGGACTCCCCGGCACTGAACCCGAGGAGTCCCCGCCAGACGTAGGTTTCGGTGCATTCCGTAAGCTCAAGCGCTCCCCCCATGCCGACGCGGATCGGATTATGCCTCTGGCCGTCGCGAAATGACTTAAGGGGGCGAGGGGGCCGAGCCCCCTCGCGGGTGCGGGCGGAGCCCGTGTGGTTTATGCCAGTTCCCGTTTCGTCAGCATCACCCAGTAGGTGGCGCCGAGGGCGAGGATGTTGTCGTTGAAGTCGTAGACCGGGGTGTGGAGACCGCGTTCAGGGCTGCCGTTGCCGATGAAGATCATCGCGCCCGGGACTTTTTCCAGCATGAACGAGAAGTCTTCCGCGCCGGTGCGGGGCGGCAGGTCGGTGTCGACGTTGGCGTCGCCGACGAGGCTGCCTGCGACTTCGGCCGCGAGCGCGGTTTGGGCGGCGGCGTTGACCAGCGGCGGGTAGCGGCGGAGGTAGTGGACGTCGGCGGTGCAGTTGTGGGTGGCGGCGAGGCCGTGCGCGACTTCGCTCAAGCGGCGTTCGAGGATATCGCGGACTTCCGGGCGATAGCTCCGCGCCGTGCCGCGCAGCACCGCCTTCGACGGGATGATGTTGGGCGAGTTGTAGTCGCCCGCCTCGATATGGCCGAGGGAGAGCACGGCGGTGTCGATGGCGGCAACGTTGCGGCCGATGATCCCCTGGATCGCGAGGACGAACGCGGCGGCGGGCTGGGTCGGGTCGGTGGAGAGGTGGACCGCGGCGCCGCCGTGGCCGCCGGTGCCGTGGAAGGTGACGGTCCAGGTGTCGGCGGCGGCCATCATCGGGCCGGGGCGGGTGGCGAACTGGCCGACCGGGGTTTCGGGCGCGTTGTGCATGCCGTAGACCGCGTCCATCGGGAAGCGGTCGAGGAAGCCTTCCTTGATCATTTCGCGCGCGCCGCCCAGGCCTTCCTCGGCGGGCTGGAAGATCACGTGGACGGTGCCGGCGAAGTCGGGGTTCTTGGCCAAGTGGCGCGCGGCGGCGAGGAGCATGGCGGTGTGGCCGTCGTGGCCGCAGGCGTGCATGCGCTTGGGGTCGGTGGAGGCGTGGGGCAGGCCGGTCTGCTCGGCGATGAACAGCGCGTCCATGTCGGCGCGCAGGCCGATGACGCGGTTGCCCGGGCGCTTGCCCTTGATCGTGCCGACGACGCCGGTTTTGGCGATCCCTTCCTCGATCGGAATGCCCCAGGATTTCAGCTTTTCCGCCACGATCGCGGCGGTGCGGGTTTCCTCGAAGCCGGTTTCCGGATGGGCGTGGATATCGCGGCGGATCGCGACGATGTCGTCCTGTTCGGCCTGGATCGCGGCAAGCACCGCGGCATGATCGGGGAGGGAGGAGTTCACGATGCGGCTCTCGCTGCTGTGGGGGTGGACGGGGTGGTTTGCGGCGGACGCCAGCCTTTGAGGCGGAGGGCGTTGCCGACCACGCTCACCGAACTGAACGCCATTGCGGCGGCGGCGAGCGAGGGATGGAGGTAGCCGAGCGCGGCGACGGGAATGCCGACGACGTTGTAGCCGAACGCCCAGTAGAGATTCTGGCGGATCGTGCGTCGCGTCGCGTTGGCGATGTCGAAGGTCGCGGCGACGAGGCGCGGGTCGGGGCGCATCAGGGTGATGCCGGCGGTTTCCATGGCGACGTCGGTGCCCGAGCCGACCGCGATGCCGACGTCGGCTCCGGCGAGCGCCGGGGCGTCGTT
>LUYR01000085.1 GCA_001603335.1 Rhodospirillales bacterium Alpha_05
TGGCGCCGACGCCCGCGATCGAGCCGCTGCTCGCCGACCGCCCCGAGCACGTGGTGCGGCGCAGCCGAGACGACCCGGCGGTCGACCCGTCGTGGGGTTTCAACCTCAAGGTCCCGCCGCAGCGGTTCAACTTCGGCGAGCTCCACAATCTCTCGGTGCGGCGCGGCACCCTGACCGACGAAGAACGCGCGATCATCAACCAGCACATCGTCCAGACCATCGTGATGCTCGAAAGCCTGCCGTTCCCACCGCATCTGCGCCGCGTTCCCGAATACGCGGGCACCCACCACGAGACTCTCACCGGCTCCGGCTATCCGCGCGGCCTCACCGCCGCCGACCTCTCGATCCCGGCGCGGATCATGGCGGTGGCCGACGTGTTCGAGGCGCTCACCGCCTCCGACCGGCCCTACAAGAAGGCCAAGCCGCTCTCGGAAGCGGTGGAGATCCTGCACCGCATGGCCGAGGAACGGGCGATCGACCCCGACGTCTTCGCGCTGTTCCTGTCGAGCGGCGTCTGCGATCGCTATGCCCGACGCTTCCTCACCCCCGAGCAGATCGACGGCGTCGACGCGGCGCGCTACCTCGGCGCAATCGCGGAGGCGCGGCAATGATCTGGCGCGCGATGACCGAGGCCGACCTCGACCGGGTGCTCGCCGCGGCGGCGATCATCCATCCGGGCTATCCCGAGGACCGCGCGGTGTTCGCCGAGCGCCTCGCCTTGTGGCCGCAAGGTTGCCGCGTGCTCGAGCGCGCGGGTGGGCTCGCGGGTTACGCCGTCACCCATCCCTGGCGCTACGGCCAACCGCCCAAGCTCGACACCCTGCTCGGCGGCCTCGTCGCCGATGCCGATACCTATTACTTCCACGATATCGCGCTGCTCCCCGACGTGCGCGGCCGCGGGGCGTCGCGGGTGGTGGTCGCGGACCTCGCCGGGATGGCCGAGCGCCTCGGCTTTCCCAGCATTTCGCTGGTCGCGGTCAACGCGTCGCGGCCGATCTGGGAGGCGCAGGGCTTCGCCGTGGCCACCGACGCGGCCCCGGATCTCGCCAGCTACGGCGGCGAGGCGTGGTTCATGGTGCGGCGTCTCCACGACACAATTTGATACACTTTCCCGGTGTTGCCGACATATCCCTGAGACATGCCCGGTGCATGCTTCATCCTGTATCCGTGGCGAGCGGGACACCTCAAGGACGGAAGGTGGGCGGTCGCTGATGCGAAGCCCACCCTTCCGGGCCTGCCACGGTGGATAAGGATGAAGCGCACGATCATGGCCCGTACCAAGGCACTCCTGTTGGCGATCACTGCTGCGACCGGCTTTCATGCCGCGGACGCGCTGGCCGGTCCGCCCGGTGGCTGGGACGACGGGCCGGGCCGCGGCCATGGCTACGGCCACGAGCGCGGCTACGAGCGGGATTACGAGCGCGGCCCGAGCCGTGTCGTGGTGGTGCCGGGCGACTGGAACCGCGGCCACTGGGCCCACGACTGGTGGGACGGCCGCTACGGCTGGTGGTGGGTGGTCGGCGGCGCGCGGTATTTTTACGCCCAGCCGGTCTATCCCTATCCCTCGGCGGTGGTGCCGCCCGGCATGGTCGCCGTGCCCGCGCCCCAGACCGCGTACTATTGCGGCAATCCGGCGGGATACTATCCGCAGGTGGCGCAGTGCTTCGGCCCCTGGCAGCTGGTTTCCCTTGCCGCTCCGGTGGTGGCGCAGCCGGCTCCGGTGATCGTCGCCCCGTCGGCAAGCGCGCCGGTCTATGCCCAGCCCGCGCCGTCGGGGTCCTCGGTCAAGACCACCGGCGGCACGATTTTGGGCGCGGTCGGCGGCGGCGTCGCCGGGGCGCAGTTCGGCCAGGGTCAGGGCAAGGTCGCCGCGGCGATTCTCGGCACCGTGCTGGGCGCATTCGTCGGGCATGAGGTCGGCGAATCCCTCGACCGCGCCGACGCGCTTGCGGCGCAACAGGCGGCGCAACAGGCCTACACCGCGCCGGTGGGCCAGACGATCACCTGGAATTCGCCCGCGACCGCGCACGCGGGCACGATTACCCCGACCCGCGAGGGCCGCGACGCGCAGAACAACACCTGCCGCGAGTTCAAGCAGACGGTGACGATCGACGGCAAGAAAACCGAAGTCACCAGTACCGCATGCCAGACGCCGGACGGGTCCTGGGTCCAGATCGGCAGCTGAGCGAAGGCATTTCGAACGACGACGAGGTTTCCCCCCCCTTAACCTCGTCGTCCGTCGGTGAAGCGACTCCCCCGTGGCTTCGCCGAACACGATGAGGTTTGCGTCTCCCTGGCCTCATCGCATGGCCGCCCCCAACTCCCCCGGGGGCGGCCTTCTTTTTGCAAAATCAAAGGTAATTGAGGACGCTGACGCTCTTCAGCGACGCGAGGGCGGCGAACGACGCTTCGAGCAGCACCTCGCGCTGCGAGGCGGTGGCGCTGGCGGTGGCGACGTCGACGGTGGTGAGGCTGTCGAGCATTTCCCCGGCGTAGAGCTGGAAGTCGGTCTGGCTGTCGATCACCGCGTTCAACGCATCGGTCTGGTTGGAAAGGGTCTCCTGGATCGTGCCGAGGCCGGAAACCGAGGTGGAGAGGGTGTCGAACGCGGATTGCAAGGTTGCGGTGTCGGGGTCGGAGGTGGCGGCGAGGGTCTGGAGCGCCGCGAGGGTGTCGGCGAATGCCGCGTCGTCGGCGTTGATGCCGTAGGAAATGCTCGCGCCGCCGTCGAGCATCACCGTGCGCAGGCCGCTGCCGCCCTGGTAGTAGGCGGTGTCGGAATAGTCGGCGGCGGTATCGACCGGCTGGGTGGTGGTCGCGCCGCCGGAGAACAGATAGCTCCCCGCGTATTTGGTGTTGAGCAGGCTCGCGATGTTGTCGAGGGCGTTCTGCGCGCTCGCCTGGAGGGTGCTGCCGTCGCCGGTGGCGCTGATCGCGGCGGTGATCTTGGTGAGCATGTCCTGCACCAGGTCGCCGATGCTGCCGACCGTGGCGTAGGCGACTTCGAGCTGGCCGGTGGCGGTTTCCGCCTGCGCCGCGAGGTGCTCGGAGCGCGCGATGTCGGCGGTGAGGCCGACCGCCGCGCCCGCCTGGCCGTCGAGGCCGGAGAGGGATTCCGACTTCACGCCGGAGGACTGCTGGGTCAGCGCCTCGGCGTAGCTGCTCTGCACCCGGAGCGCCTGGCCGATCATCTGGGTGTTCATTCCTGCGGTGGATACGCGCATCGTCGGGGCTCCGTCAGTTGATCATCGCCATCAAGGCGTCCCACATGTCCTGCGCGGTCGAGAGAATCTGGGCCGCGGCCTCGTAGTCCTGCTGGTAGGTGGTGAGCAGCGCGGTTTCCTCGTCGACGTTGACGCCGTAGGTGTTGGAAAAGCTGGTGGACAGGCTGGACGCGGTGGCGCTGGTGGTCTTTGCGGTGGTGCTCGCGGCATCGGCGCGGTCGGCGAGGTCGTCGATGATCTGTGCCGCGTAGCCTGCCGCGCCGGTTTTGGTCGCCGCGAGGTTGCCCGCCGCGCCGAAGCTGGTGTTGGAGTCGAGCGCCGTGTGGATCGCTTGCAGCGCGGTGGTGTCGTCGGCGGCGTAGGCGGCTTCGCCGACGGTGGTTGAGGCGACGCTCGCCACCGCGATGCCGTCGGTGCGCGCGGTGAGGCTGCCCGCGTCGCCGCTCAGGATGTCGTACATCCCCATCGCGGAATTGAAGCCGGTGCCGTCGAGGGTGCCGTCGCCGGTGAGGATCACCCCGGCGTCGGCGTCGTCGGCGGCGACCACGAGGTGGCCGTCGGCGTCGAGGGAGGCGGAAATTCCGGCGGTGGCGTTGAGCGCGTCGAGCACGTCCTGCATCGTCGTGCAGGTGGAGAGGTCGACGTCGGTGGAGGCGGTGACGGTGCCGTCGGCGTCGGTGAGCACGATGCGCAGGGTGCCCGCGCCGGTCACCGCGTCGGTGGCGGCGACGCTCGCGGTGCCGGTCAACGTATTCGGCGGCGGCACCGGCGTCGCGGCGTTGGCTGCGGCGTTGACCGCAGCCTTCACCCCCTCGGAGAGGGCATCGAGCTCCGCCTGGACGCCGGGCAGGGTGTCGTCGCGGAGCGCGATTTCGGCGCCGATGCTGCCCCCCTTGAGCGACGTGGTGACGTCCTTGCCGTCGATCGTCACGCCCGCGATGCCGCCGCTGCCGTCGGTCTTGTAGACCGAATCCGCGCTCAGGGTGCCGCTTGCGGCATAGCTCAACTCGTGCACCGAGGAGGTCAGCAGCGCCTGCCCCGAGGAGGTGTAGATTTGCGTCGCCCCGGCGGCGGTGGTGAAGGTGGTGACGTCGAGATACTGGCCGAGGTCTTCGAGCGCGGCGCGGCGCTGGTCCTCGAGGTCGGAGGTCGAGGTCCCCATCGCTTTGGCGCGGGTGATCTGGTCGTTGAGGTCGTCGATCTGGTGCAGCAGGCCGTTGGCCGATTCCACGTCCTCGGCGATCGCCTGGTCCGCCGAGGTGCGCGACGACTGCACCGAGGCGCTCGCGTCGTTGACCGCCCCGGCCCAGTCGTCGAGCGCATCGGCGAGGTCGGCGGCGGCGCCGGTGTCGGCGGGGTCGGCGACCACGTCGGAGAGCGCGGTTTGCAGGTCTTCGAGCGCGTTGGTGAGGGTGCCGCCGTCGGCGGTGGTGCCGAAGGCGGTGGAGACGACGCCGAGGTAGGCCGAAATCACCGCGTCGTAGCTCGACGTGCTGATCGCCTTGACCACGCTCTGGTGCAGCTTGTCGTCGACGTCGCTGCCGGTGCCGATCACTTGCACGCCGGTGCCCACGCCGCCGACGGTGTGGGTGGTGACGTCGGCGGTCTTCTTGGTGTAGCCCGGGGTCTCGACGTTGGCGATGTTGGTGGTGCTGAGCGCGATGCGGGTCTGCGCGACGCTCAAGGCGCTGCCCGCGGTGTTGATGATGCTCGAGATCGACATCGCCTCGCTCCCGCCTCAGGCGCTCAGGTGCAGGGCGGGGAGGCCGCGCGCGGTCCGCGCGCGGGTGTCGCCGCTCGCCGAAT
>LUYR01000086.1 GCA_001603335.1 Rhodospirillales bacterium Alpha_05
CTCGCCGAGACCGCCGAGACCGCCGCGCCCAAGCCCGCGAAAAAGCCCAAGGCCGACGCCGCGCCGCCCGCCTCGGAGGCCTGATCAGGCCCTGACGCGGCGCGGGATCCGATCGCGGACGTAGCGGAAGGCGGGCATCTCCAGCCCCCAGTAGGTGATCACCGCGCCGACGTAGGATAGCGCCAGCGCGAGGATCGTCGCGCCGATCTTGCCCGCGACCGGAACGTCGAAAAGATCGTCGCCGGGCCAGAGGCGGTCGCCGAGGTAGCGCAGCACCACGGTGGCGACGATCGCGTGCCCCAGCTACAGGCCGAACGCATACTTGCCCTGTCGCCCGAGGAGCGGCTCGATGCCGGCGACCGCGCCGAGGTTGCAGGTTTGCAGCGCGGTGACCGGCAAGCCGCCCCATCTCTCATCCGTGGATCCTCGCACTCCCTGTCGCGTTATCTATCACGCGTGGCTTTGATCGGCAGGAGTTCAACCGCAGTGCGATTCGATGGCGTTTGCGGCAATTTTGCGGCGGGCAGGGACGTCATACGAGCGTCACGAAACCACCCTTGCATTGCAGAACTCGCTTTGGCACTCTAAATCTTGTGTCGATAGGGCTTCCGAGCCCCGATACTTTGAAATGACGCGCGCGCGCCGCTCGCGGACGACGCGGGTTAAAAAGAATCGCGTTGACCGGAGGTCGGTTCCGGTGCAAACGGTCCGGTTCGAAGGCCCGTCGCCGATGCGCGGGCCGAATGTGTTGCGGAGGTGTCCCATGCAGACCTCGGATTCGGTTTTCGACGTCGAAACCCTCCATCCCCTCGAACTTCTCGAACAGGTCATCACCGCGCGGGACTGGACTTTCGAGCGGCGTGGCGACGATGAGTTGGCGGTGGAAGTCCCGGGTCGCTGGTGCGACTACGGGGTGTTCTTCTCGCTGTCTCCGGAGCTCGAGACCCTCCATATTTCCTGCGCGCTCGACATGCGCGTGCCGGAGAACCGCCGCATCGCGGTGAGCGAGCTCCTGGCGGTGGCCAACGAAAAGCTGTGGATCGGCCACTTCGCGCTCTGGGCCGAGGAAGGCCTGCCGATGTTCCGCTACTCGCTGTTGTTGGGGCCGGAACTGTCGCTCGGTGCGGAACGACTCGAATCCCTGATCGACGTCGCGATCAGCGAGTGCGAGCGCTTCTACCCGGCGTTCCAGTACGTGATCTGGGGCGGCAAGTCGCCTGCCGAAGCCGTCGAAGCGGCGATGCTCGACACCGTCGGCGAGGCCTGAACCCGCGATTTCGGAATTCCTCCGCGTGCCGCGCCGGGCTTTGCCTCTCGCGGCCGAACCTGCTATGCCTGCGTTCCGACAAAAATTGAACCACGAGGACGCGCGATGACGCACCCCAACCTCCTGCTCATCGGCTGCGGCAAGATGGGCGGCGCGCTGCTTTCCGGCTGGCTTGCCGACGGCTGCCCCAAAGCAAACGTCTGCATCGTCGAGGCGCATGCGCCGACACGCGACGCCTGGGCCCAGCAGGGGCTGAGCGCGGTCGCCGATCCGCTCGAAATTCCCGCCGGGTTCGTGCCCAATGCGGTGCTGATCGCGGTCAAGCCGCAGG
>LUYR01000087.1 GCA_001603335.1 Rhodospirillales bacterium Alpha_05
GTCGTTCTCCTCGGCGAGCAGCGCCGAAAGCAGCGTCGGGCCGGGCGCGATGCCGCCGACCACCCGCGCGCCCTCGCCGGTGGCACGCACCTTGTCCATGCCCAGGGGCTCGGGCAGCTCGGGCGCGGCGAAGGTCTCGATCCCCGCACTCGGCTTGATCGCCGAACGCGCCTCGCGCAGATGGCCCTCGAGGCGGTTCGCCATGGAATCCGCGCGCTCGGTCATGAACGCGAGGTCGTCGCGCAGGCTCTGCGCCTTTTCCATGGATTCGCGCAGGGTCTCGCCCACCTCTTCCATCGCCCGCTTCATCTTCGGGATTCCGGCCTCGGCGCGCACGGTGGCTTCGTTGAAGGCGGCGATCATCTTGCCGAGTTCGTCGCGGTTGCGGCGCAGCACGTCGAGACGACGATTGAGAATCACCGCATAGATGATCGTCGGCACCAGAAGGGCGACGATCAGCACATCAAGAAGCACGGTGGGTGACATACGCGTTGATCCTTGAACACAGGCCCGTCGCCGGGTCAGTTGCGCTTACGCTTAACTTTCTCATCGAGGCAAATCGCGATGTGATTGCCCTTGCGGCCCATCCGCCCGCCCCACATCGGCACGTCGCCGCACCGCATCATCACCTTGGAGTCCGGCGTCGCGTTGAACATCAGGCGGGTGCCGACTTCCATGTTGAGCACCGAATAGAGCGGCAGGTACTGCTGGTCGAGCACCGCTTCGAGCTCAACCTCGGTCTGCCACAGCTCCTCCATCAGGTGGATTTCCCAGATCGAGTCGCGGCCGAACTTCTCGCCCATGAACATCTGCAACAGCAGTTCGCGGACGGGTTCGAGGGTGGCGTAGGGCAGCAGCAGTTCGAGCTTGCCGCCGCGGTCTTCCATGTCGATGCGCAACTTGGCGACGATCGCGGCGTTGGACGGGCGCGAGATCGTGGCGAAGCGCGGATTGGTCTCGAGGCGGTCGAAGCGGAACGCCACCGGCGACAGCGGATCGAACGCGGCGGACAGGTCGGCGAGGACGACGTGGATCATCCGCTCGACGAGGTTGCGTTCGATCGTGGTGTAGGGGCGACCTTCGATGCGCATCGCGGCGGTGCCGCGGCGGCCGCCCAGGAGCACGTCGACGATCGAGTAGATCAGCGAGGAATCGACGGTCAGGAGCCCGAAGTTGTCCCACTCCTCCGCCTTGAACACCGCGAGCATCGCGGGCAGCGGGATCGAGTTGAGGTAGTCGCCGAAGCGCAGGCTCACGAGGTTGTCGAGCGAGACTTCGACGTTGTCGGAGGTAAAGTTGCGCAGGCTCGTGGACATCATCCGCACCAGGCGGTCGAACACCACTTCGAGCATCGGCAGGCGCTCGTAGGAGACCATGCCGGAATTGAGGATCGCCTGGATGCCCGAGCGGTTCTGGTCGGAATCCGCGCCGCCGTCGAAGCCGAGCAGGCTGTCGATTTCGTCCTGGTTCAGCACGCGGGCGGATTCGCGGCCCGAAACGTTGGTCATCAGGTCGGTGTCGTCGGGCGTGCCCTTGTCGTCGCCGAGCATCGCCTCCCACTCGGCGGAGACGTCGTCGGCCGCGGGCTTGTCGTCGGCCATGGCTTCCCATTCCGCCATCAGCGCGTCTTCGTCGTTCGCGGTGCGCCCTTTGTCCTCCGCCGGAGCCATGGCGTTCGTCCTTTTCTCTAGAGCGGCGCCTACTGCACCAGAACGTCCTGGAATAGCACGTCGTTGATCTTGGCGGGAGCGGCGACGCGGTTGACCCGCATCATCAGCTCTTCGCGCAGCCGGTACATCCCGGCCGCACCCTGGAGATCCTCGACCCGAAGCTCGCGCAGGTAGACCTGGAAGCTGTCGACGATCCGGGGCAGCATCGCCTCGATCTTCGGCGTGTCGGTGGCGGCGGCGAGTTCCAGGCGAACCTTGATCTTCAGATGCGAGGGGCGTCGCCCCTCGCCAGGATTGAGGTTCACCAGCATCTCGGGCAGCTCGTAGAACACCGGCGGCGCCAAAGGCTTGTCGGCGGCGGCCTTTTCCTCGGCGGCGTGCTTGTCGCCGCCCATCCCGAGCATCGCCAGCACCGGGTCGGCAAGGCCGGTGAAGTACGCACCGGCAGCCGCACCGACGATCAACAGCAACGGCAGGACGACGAGGATGATCAGTTTCTTTTTCCCGCCACCGGACTTGCCGGCTACCGGTGCGCCTTCTTCGACGTCGTCATCGTAATCTTCGGCCATGCCTGCACTGCCTTCGCGCGATCTGAACTTCGTTGCCGCCACAGCAAAATCGGCGGACGCCGCCCGTCTTCGGACATGCCCGAAACTAGGCGGAATTGATTAAAAAGACGTGAAACACCCGGCGAATTTTGCCGCCCTGCCCCGGCAGCAAGGTCCGGAGACGCCCTCTCTCGGGCCCTCATTATTCGCGATTTTATATGCTATTCAATATGTTGCAGGAATGGCACAGGCCGTGCATCCCAGTCTGGCAAGAAACGCGCACCGCCGGACAACGACGGGCCGGATCAAGATCAGAAAGACGGGATCGACCGAATGGAAAACGCCGGCTATATCGCCCTCAGTCGTCAGACCGCCCTGTGGCGGCAGATGGACCAGATCGCGAACAACATGGCGAACCTCAACACCACGGGCTTCAAGGGCGAGCACGAACTGTTCACCGACTACGTCGCCCAGGTGAGGACCGACCGTTCGCTGTTCAAGGACAAGGTTGCCTTCACCCAGGACTTCGGCATGGTCCGCGACCTCACCGAGGGCGCGTTGCAGACCACCGGCAATTCCATGGACGTGGCGATCAAGGGCGACGGCTACTTCACCGTCGAGACCCCGAGCGGCCAGCAGCTCTACACCCGCAACGGCCACTTCAAGATCGACGGCGACGGCCAGCTCTCCACCTCGTCCGGCGAGATCCTGCTCAACGACGCCGGCCAGCCGGTGATCGTCGCCCCCAACGAAACCGAATTCACCGTCGCCAAGGATGGCACGATCAGCACCGAGAACGGCCAGATCGGCCGCTTGAAGCTGGCCGCCTTCGACGACCAGCGGGCGCTCAAGAAGGTCGCGAACGGCCTTTACGACGCCGGCGACCAGCAGCCCCAGGCGGTCAACGCGCCGCACCTCGTGCAGGGGATGCTCGAACAGTCCAACGTCAACTCGATGTTGGAAATCACCAAGATGATCAACGTCCAGCGCGCCTACGAATCCGCGCAGAAGATGATCGACATCGAAAACGACCGGCAACGCTCGGCGATCGACGCCTACGCCAAGACGTTCAGCTAAAGAGAAGGATCAAAACGATGCGCTCCTTGAGCATTGCCGCCACCGGTATGCAGGCCCAGCAGACCAACGTCGAAGTGATTTCGAACAACATCGCCAACATGAACACCACGGCGTACACCCGTCGCCGCGCCGAGTTCAACGACCTGCTCTATCAAAACCTGCGCCGCCAGGGCTCGCAGAGCTCCGACACCGGCACCCTGGTTCCGGCGGGCGTGCAACTCGGCCTGGGCGTGCGCACCGCCGCGGTCTACCGCATCACCGAGCAGGGCAGCCTGACCAACACCGACAACACCCTCGACCTCGCGATCGAAGGCAAGGGCTACTTCCAGGTCACCCTGCCCTCGGGCGAGACCGCCTACACCCGCGCCGGTTCGTTCCAGATGAGCTCGACCGGCGAGCTCGTCACCAACGACGGCTACTCGGTGCAGCCGGGCATCACCATCCCGACCAACGCCACCAGCATCACCATCAACGCCTCGGGCGAGGTGTGGGTGAAGCTCGACGGCCAGACCACCCAGACCAACGCCGGCACCCTCCAGATCGCCACCTTCGTCAACGAGGCGGGGATGGAGGCGATCGGCGACAACCTCTACATGGAAACCCCGGCCTCGGGCGGCCCGACCCAGGGCACGCCGGACACCACCGGCTTCGGCTCGGTGCTTCAGGGTTACCTCGAAACCTCGAACGTCAACGTCGTGACCGAAATCACCGACCTGATCAGCGCCCAGCGCGCCTATGAGATGAACTCGAAGGTGGTCACCACCTCCGACCAAATGCTCAACACCATCAACCAGATGAAGTGATCAGGACGGGTTGGGGAGAGTGACGATGAAAACCACGGCTTGGATTTTGGGAACGGTTCTGGCGCTTGGCGCGATCGCCCCGGGCGTCGCCGCCGCGCAGAGCGCGACCTCCGTGCAAATCGCCGCCGCGACGCTGCCGTCGCCGTCGGAGGAGGTCAACAGCCTCAATCCGGTGGTCACCGTGCGCGGCGCGGTGATCAAGGTTTCCGACGTCTTCAGCGGCCCGATCCCGCGCGGCGACCGCGCGATCCTCAATGCGCCCGCGCCGGGCGAGCGGACGATCCTCGACGCCGAGCTCCTCGGCCGCATCGCGCGCCTCTACGGCCTCGACTGGAAGCCGCTGAACCGCGACATCCGCGCGGTGGTCAAGCGCGACAGCCAGACCCTCACCCACGAGGAGATCCTCGGCGAGGTCCGCGCCGCGCTCGAAGCCCAGGGCGCGCCGAAGGACGCCGAGCTCCAGACCGCCACCGCCTCCCTCGCGATCGACCTGCCGGTCGAGGCGACGCCGTCGATCCAGGTCGGCAAGGTCGCGTTCGATCCGCGCTCGCGGCGCTTCTCGGCGATGGTCGACATCTCCGCCAGCGAAGGCGACCGGGTGGTGTTCACCCGCCAGGTCGCGGTCGGCGGCCGGATGTTCGCCACCGAGGCGATGCCGGTGCTGACCGCCTCGGTCAACCGCGGCGACATCATCGGCCCGAACGACATCACCGTCGCCCATGTCCGCGCCGACCAGGTGCGCGATGGCGCGGTGAGCGACCCCTACGCCCTCGTCGGCAAGCAGGCGCGCCGCGCGATCAAGGAAGGCGAGCCGGTGCTGGCGAGCCAGCTGCAGTCGCCGGTGATCGTCAACCGCGGCGACGAAGTGGTGATCTTCTACGCACTCAAGACGATGAACCTCACCGCCAAAGGCAAGGCGATGGACGCCGGCGGCCAGGGCGACGTCATCCGCATTCTCAACACCTCCAGCAATCGCACGCTGATGGCGAAGGTCGTCCAGCCCCACCAGGTGGTGGTGGACGCCGTCAACATCACCGCGTCGCGCTGATCGGGAGCCGAAAC
This sequence comes from Rhodospirillales bacterium Alpha_05, assembly GCA_001603335.1. Lineage (GTDB taxonomy): Bacteria > Pseudomonadota > Alphaproteobacteria > Rhodospirillales > Rhodospirillaceae > Oleispirillum. Next base: position 5,161 of record LUYR01000087.1, read on the forward strand.
CATGGCCCGCACCCGCTTCTCCCCGCCCCGCAGCCTCCGCCTCGCCGCGCTCGTTCTTTCGGCGGCGGTGCTCTCGGGCTGCAACACCCTCACCCGTCTCTCCGAGATCGGCGAGGAGCCGAAGCTCTCGGCGATCTCCAATCCGGTGGAGAAGACCGGCTACCAGCCGGTGACGATGCCGATGCCCGACCCCGAGGAGCCGCGCCCGATGGCGAACTCGCTCTGGCGTCCCGGCGCGCGCGCGTTCTTCAAGGACCAGCGCGCCGCCCAGGTCGGCGACATCCTCTCGGTGTCGGTGGCGATCACCGACAGCGCCAACCTCTCCAACACCTCGACCCAGACCCGTGGCGGCAGCGGCGAGAGCATGGGGGTGACCAACCTCCTCGGCCTCGAGAACAGCGTCGGCAAGGTGCTGCCCCAGTCGGTCGACCCCGCCAGCCTGGTCTCGGGCGTGACCAGCGCACGCGATCTCACCGGCGCGGGCACGATCAACCGCAACGAAACCATCAAGATCGCGGTCGCCGCGGTGGTGGTGCAGGTCCTGCCCAACGGCAACCTGGTGATCGCGGGCTCGCAGGAAGTGCGGGTCAACTACGAGCTCCGGCAACTCCAGGTTTCGGGCGTGATCCGGCGCGAGGACATCAGCTCGACCAACACCATCGCCTCGTCCGACATCGCCGAACTTCGCGTTGCCTACGGCGGGCGCGGCACGATCAGCGACATGCAGACGCCGCGCTACGGCTCGCAGTTGCTCGACGTGATCCTGCCCTTCTAATCGGTTTCCGCGGCGTCTCCCGTCTGCCGCATCGGGCCCAACTTCGGTTGGGCCCTTTTTTTTGCCCGGAAACCGGGTGCGCGCAGGTTTCATTTGCGCTTCCTTAACCATCGCCGCGTGAAACTCGAAAGCGTCGAAGTGGGGATCGCATGCGTCCCGGCATCGGCGAAACTGCCCGCGCCCGGGTGATGAACGTCGCAAAGACGCAAATCCGCCGCGCGAACGAACCGGCCCCACAGTTTCGTTCGGGCCAACAGCGATGGGAGACCGCTTGGATGACTGCCGTTTTGTCGAATTTTGAAGAAGACGCCCTCGCCCTGACCCAGGCCGCGGTGGGCATGTCCCAGGCGCTCAGCGGCGCCGACGAGGTCGCGCTCGCCGCGGCGCTCGACGAAAACCTCCGGCTCTGGACCGCGATCAAGACCCTCGTGACGCGCCAGGATTGCCGCCTGCCGGACGACATCCGCACCAACCTCACCCGGTTGTCCGACTACACCGCCAAGGTGACCTTCGATCTCTCCGCCGATCGCCGCGCGCAGAAGATCGAAACCCTGATCAACGCCAACCTTCAGATCGCGGAAGGCCTTCTCGAGGGCCAGGCCCGCGCCGGCGCGCTCGCGAGCTGAGCCACGGCAACAAAAAAGCCCCCACCGCGTCGGTGGGGGCTTTTTTTGTGCGCGGCGGCGATCACTCGTCGCGGTGGGTGCGCTCGAGGCGCTCGTGGCGCTCCTGGGCTTCGAGGGAGAGGGTCGCGATCGGCCGCGCCTCCAGGCGACGGATGCCGATCGGCTCCTGGGTCTCCTGGCAATAGCCGTAGCTGCCGTCCTCGACTCGCTCCAGCGCCTCGTCGATCTTGGCGATCAGCTTGCGGGCGCGGTCACGGGTGCGGAGTTCGAGAGCGCGGTCGGTTTCCGACGACGCGCGGTCGGCGATGTCGGCTTCGTTCACCGGACCTTCGCGCAGATGGTCCAGGGTCTCTTCCGACTCGCGCAGAAGATCTGCCCGCCAGTCCAGGAGCTTGCGGCGAAAATACTCGACCATCCGGTCGCTCATGAACTCTTCGTCCTCGGACGGCCGATAGTCCGGCGGCAAAATCATCGTCATTCCTGCCTCAACCTCCCCAACTCCGGATACGCCCCCCGACGGGCGGCTACCCGCCCCACTTCGCGCGACGCAATATAGGGACGGACGTGTTTTTGAGCAACACTTTCTGTACGGATATTGGGCACCGTGCCCGAACGCACGGTCGTATTGCCCGCTTTAGCCGCGCAACCCACGGGTCAATTTGGCGAGTTCCACCTCGGCGCGGAGTTCGATCTCGTCGAGCAATGCCCCCAGCCGCGGGTCGATCCCGGCCTCGCGCTTCGAGCGCACGAGTTGGGCGAGGTCGGCGAGCTGCGCCTTCGGCAACGCCCCGTTGAGCAGGCCGAGCCGTACACCTTCGAGGCGATCGAGCACGTCTTCGCCGCGCCGCGCCATCCGCGCACGCGCCGCCGACCCACCATCCGGGTCGACCGACTGGGTCGCGAGAATCGCCTCGACGCCGCTCAGCGAGACCACGCCTTCGACGGCGCCGGTCTCGGCGGCTTCGCCCGCGCCGCCGAGCAGCTCGGAAAACCCGGCGGCCTCGGTGCGCTTGCCGTCGGTCTTGCGCGACCGCTGGGTGGATGAGGTGGATCCGGTGGAGCCGACTTTCATCGTAATCCTTTTACAAATCCCGGTTGAACCGACTGAGTTTACTGCCAACCGGGCGATCGCCAAATGGGCAAATTTTGCCGCCCCGGCGGAGCGCCCGGAATTCACGGCAATTCTTGCCGGGGACGGCCCGAATTTGCCGTGCCGCGCCGCCGAAATCTAGCGGCGTTTCCAAGAAAATCAAGGCGTTGGTTCCTGGCACGGGGTTCGCAAGGAGCTTGCCGGGATGGACTCTGCCAAGCCGTGTCCGCCCAACGGGTTTTTTCTCAGCAGACGGGTTTCGCGACCATGGGTGAACGCATGATCAAGCTTTCGACCTTCCGGACCTGGACGATGCGGGCCGCCTTGGCGTTGGGCTTCGTCGTCGCTTCGGTCGCGCCCGGCCAGGCCTCGTCGCGGATCAAGGACATCGTCGACGTCGAGGGCGTGCGCGACAACGTGCTGATCGGCTACGGTCTGGTGGTCGGCCTGAACGCCACCGGCGACAAGACCGACGACATCAACTTCACCAAGGAAAGCCTGATCGCGATGTTGGAGCGCATGGGCGTCAACACCCGCGACGGCAAGATCGACACCAAGGATTTGGCGGCGGTGATGGTCACCGCGACCCTGCCGCCGTTCGCCCGCCAGGGCAGCCGCATCGACGTCACCGTCTCCGCCATGGGCAAGGCTTCGAGCCTGCAGGGCGGCACCCTCCTGGTGACGCCGCTGGTCGGCGCCGACGGCGAGGTCTACGCGGTCAGCCAGGGCCAGGTCGCAATCGGCGGTTTCTCGGCCTCGGGCCAGGGCGCTTCCGTGGTCAAGGGCGTGCCGACCTCCGGCCGCATCGCCAACGGGGCGATTGTCGAACGCGAGATTCCGTTCTCGCTCAACTCGCTGCGCGACGTGAAGCTCGCCCTCAAGAACCCCGACTTCACCACCGCGCGCCGCATCTCGCAGGCGATCAACGCCTACCTCGGCACCACCTCGGCGCGGCCGATCGATCCCTCGACGGTGCAGATGGGCATCCCCGCCAACTATTCCGGCTCGGTCGTCGATTTGATCACCGACGTCGAGCAGCTGCGCGTCGAGCCCGACCAGATGGCGCGTGTGGTGATCGACGAAAAGTCCGGCATCATCGTGATCGGCGCGAACGTGCGGATCAGCGAAGTCGCGATCGCGCAGGGCAACCTCACCATCCGCGTCACCGAGACGCCGCAGGTGTCGCAGCCGTCGCCGTTCTCCACCACCGGCACCACCACGACGGTGCCGCGCACCGACATCCAGGTCAACGAGGACAAGGACAAGCGCCTCGCGATCGTCAACGACGGGGTGTCGCTGCAGGAGCTGGTGGACGGCCTGAACGCGCTCGGCGTCGGCCCGCGCGACATGATCAGCATTCTCCAGGCGATCAAGGCCTCGGGCGCGCTCAACGCCGAACTGGAGGTGATGTGATGACCGCCTCCGCCTCGCCGCTGTCCATGCTCGACACCAGCACCGCCACCAACGCGATGCGCGCCATGCCGAAGACCGCGCCGAAGGGCGCCTCGCGCGCCGAGATCGGCGAGGCGGCGAAGAAGTTCGAAGGCTTGTTCCTGAGCCAGATGTTCCAATGCATGTTCGAAGGCGTCAACGCCGACCCCGAGTTCGGCGGCGGCCAGGCCGAGGACATGTACAAATCCATGATGATCGACGAATACAGCAAGCAGGTGGTGAAGAAGGGCGGCCTCGGCATCGCCGACCACGTCGCCCGCACCATGCTTGCCGCACAGGAGGGACGTGCATGACCACCACCGAATTGAGCCCGCGCGACCGCCGCAGCATCGACGACCTCACCCTGGTGATGACCAATCTCACCGGCCTGATCGAAGCCGAGAACGAGGCGCTCAACGCCCACAACATCGACACGGTGAAGGCGCTCTCCGCCAACAAGTGGACGCTGACCCGCAACTATCGCAACCAGATGCAGGCGATCGCCGACGCCCCCGACATGCTGAAGCTGCTCGAGGTCGAGGAGCGCGCCAGCTTGCGCGAACTCGGCGAGCGTCTCAATCGCGCCGCGGCGCGCAACGAGCTGCTGCTCTCCGCCAACATGGACGCGGCGAACCGGGTGATGCACGCGGTGGTCGAAGGCGTGCGCAAAGCGCAGGAGCGCGGCACCGTCTACAGCCGCTCCGGCGCGCTGCACGGCGTCGCGCCCGACGGCCGGCCGCTCGCGGTCAGCTACAACAAAGAGCTCTGATAAAGTTCAGTAACCCCCGCTCCAACGCGAGGATACCGATATGTCGATCACACTGGCGCTTGGCGCCGCGATGTCCGGACTGACCACCGCCCAGCAGGGACTGGATTCGGTTTCGCGGAACATTTCGAACGTCAACACCAAGGGCTACACGCGCAAGATCTTCGTCCAGGAGAGCCAGGTGCTCTCCGGCACCGGCGTCGGCGTGCGCGCGAAGGCGCTGACCCGCAACGTCGACGAAAGCCTGATGCGCGACATCCGCCGCGAAGCGGCGATGGCCGGCGACTATTCGGTTCAGACCAACTACTACAGCCGGATCCAGGACAGCTTCGGCACCCCGGCGGACAACTCGTCGATCGCGCACCGGATCTCCAGCCTCGCGTCGCAGTTCGAGACCCTCGGCCTCGACGTCTCCGACATCACCCAGGCGTCCAACACCGTGCACTCGGCGGCAGATGTTGCCGACCAGCTCAACCGGATGTCGCAGACGATCCAGGACCTGCGCCTCGAGGCCGACCGCTCGATCGAATCCAACGTCCAGAGCGTCAACGATCTGCTCGGACGGATCGACACCCTCAACAACGAGATCGTGCGCAACCAGAACACCTTCCAGGACACCGGCGACCTCGAGGACCAGCGCGACCAGGCGCTCACCGACCTCGCCGGCTACATGGATTTCAGCTACTTCAAGCGCGATTCCGGCGAGGTGATCCTGCTCACCACCTCGGGCAGCAGCCTGCTCGACAAGAATCCGGTGACGCTCGCCCACATGGCGGTGACCAAGACCGACGCGGGCCTGACCTACGAAGGCGGCAACTTCAACGGCATCACCGCCAACGGCGTCGACATCACCTCGCAGATCAAGGGCGGGTCGCTCGCCGGCTACGTCAACATGCGCGACACCATCCTCACCGGGATGCAGTCGGAGATCGACCAGCTCTCGACGCAGATGAAGGCCGAGCTCAACGCCGCCCACAACCGCGGCACCCCCTACCCCGAGCTGGCGCAGAGCTTCAACGGCACGCGCACCTTCATCGACCCGGCGAACCAGACGATTTCCCTCGGCGCGGGCGACGTGAAGCTGGTGCTCTACAACGCCGACGGCACCCAGGCGGCGCAGTCGTCGCTGAAGACCGAGCTCGGCGGCAGCTCCGGCACCGTCAACGACGTGGTCGACGCGCTCAACAGCTTCTTCAGCAGCTACAACGGCTCGGCGGTGACCTGGGCGTCGGTGGATGCCGACGGCCACGTCGACATCGCGATCCCCTCGACCGAGACCGTCGGCTTCGCGATGCGCGACGAGGACGCCGCCAACGGCGCCGCCGACATCGCGATCGCCTTCGATTCCAACGGCGACGGCTTCACCGACCAGAGCGTCAAGGGGTTCTCGAACTTCTTCGGGCTGAACGACTTCTACGTCAACGACAGCAACAACTACCTCTACGATTCCACCGTGGTGTCGAAGGGCTGGAAGGCCTCGACGACGTCGGGCATGGAAATCGGCATGACCGGCAACCCGTCGGTGGCGACGATCGCGATCGGACCGCAGGATTCGATCCAGTCGATCGCCGCGAAGATCAATGCCGACCCCAACCTCGCCGCCGCCAACATCACCGCGAGCGTGGTCAACGAGGGCTCGGGGGTGCGCCTGCGCATCCTCCAGAACGACGGCAAGGAACTCAACGTCGCCGAGACCACCAACGCCGGGGTGCTGAACCGCATCGGCGTCGCGCCCTCGGCCTCGGGCAACGCCACCGACCTCGAGGTGCGCAGCGACCTGTTCACCAACCCGGCGCTGCTTTCCTCCGGCGTGCTCCAGCGGAACGCCGACACCGGCCAGTACAGCCTCGGCTCGGGCGACAACTCGATCGCCAACGCGATGGCCAAGGTGTTCGACACCCCGACCAAGTTCGGCGAGACCGGCGCGCTCGCGGGCGGCACCCAGACCTTCAGCCAATACGCCGCGTCGATCCTGTCGCAGAGCTCCAGCGCCGCCTCGCGCATGGAAGGCCAGAGCGCGACGCAGAAGACCCTGATCGACTCCCTCACCCTCAAGCAGGGGCAGATCAGCGGCGTCAACCTCGACGAAGAGCTCACCCAGCTGATCATCTATCAGCAGGCCTACTCGGCAGCCGCGCGGGTGATCAACACCAGCACGCAGCTGTTCGACATCCTCAACAACATCAAGACCTGACGGGAGAAACCCGATGTCCCAGGTTCCGACGCTCGCCGCGCACAACCTTTTGACCTCGCGCTTGTTGCAGACGCAGAAGAACGTCTACGACCTGCAGACCCAGCTCTCGACCAAGAAGAAGTCGCAGGACTACACCGGCATCGCGTCGGATTCCCTGCGCCTGATCAACATCGAGAACCAGTCGTCGCGCACCCAGGCGTTCATCACCGCCAACACCGTCGCCAACACCCGGCTGACCGCGATGAACAACTCGGTGGAGAGCGCGCGCAGCTCGCTCAAGACCTTCCGCGACGACCTCTCGCAGTACCTCGGTCGCGACCTGACCACGATGAGCGACGAGGAGATCAACAACTTCAAGGATCTCCAGCAGCGCGCCTTCAACACGATGAAGGACGTCGAGGACTACTTCGACACCAAGCTCGACGGCCAGTACCTGTTCGCGGGCGGCAAGGCCGACACCGTGCCGGTGGAAGTGCCCTACACCTCGCTCTCGGGCTTCCAGGCGGTCTACGACGGCAACACCGTGACCGCGCCGGAATCCCGCTACGCCCACATGAACAACACCCAGGTGACCTCGGCGGACACCGGCAACCTCGCCTTCTCCAACGCCGGCACGATCACCGCGACCACCGCCGACGCCTTCAACCTCCAGCACTACACCGCCGCCGACACCGGCGCGGTCACCTTCACCGCCGCCAGCGGCACCATCGCCGCGACCACCGCGGGTGCGTTCTCGAACGTCGAACAGGGCATGGTGATCCAGGTCGGCGGCTCCGGCGTCGCGGGCGACGACCGCTTCTACACCGTGAAGTCGGTCTCCGCCGACGGTCGCACCCTCACCGTCGACCCGAGCATCGCCGCCGACGGCGTCGGCGCGGCAGGCACCCAGATCACCGTGCCGTCGGTGCAGCCGGGCCCGATCAACGTCACCGGCAGCGACAACAACGCCCGCACCTACACCGTCACCGGCATCTCGATGGACGGCCGAACCCTCACCGTCACGCCGCCGCCGGTCAACGAGACCCTGACCGCGCCGCACGCGGCGCAGATCAGCAACGACATCTACTACAAGGGCGGCGAGACCGTGGTGCAGCACCGCGTCGACGAGACCCGCACCGTGGAGTTCGGCATCAACGCCAAGGACGGCGCGCTGGAAAAGGCGTTCCGCGCCCTCGGCATGGTCTGCCAGGGCATGCCCGACGACGGCAGCGGCAATGTCGACGGCGTCGAACTCACCCGCCGCCTCAACAAGGCGCTCGGCGTGATCTCCGACGCGATCGACCACTCGGCAAGCAACACCAGCGAAAACGGCCAGGACTTCGGCCGCCTCGAAAACCTCCTGGCGAGCAACCAGATCGTGCTCTCCAACGCGATGGACCGGCAGAAGACCCAGGTGTCGTTCTACCAGACCCGCGCGGGCGAAATGGAAAACGCCGACATCACCCAGGTGGCGGTGCAGATCAACGACGAGGCCAACGCGTTGCAGTATTCCTACGCCGCGATGAGCATGGTCAACCAGTTGAGCCTGTTGAGCTACCTGTCGTAATCGCGGGCGGCGAGCGCCGCCCGCAGCTCCGCCAGCGGCCGCGACCAGTCGCGCGGCCGTTCCTGGCGCAGCAATCGCGCCGAGGG
>LUYR01000088.1 GCA_001603335.1 Rhodospirillales bacterium Alpha_05
GCCGTCGGGCACCACGCCGACCGCGCCGTCGGTAGCGGCGCCGTTCCCCGGCACCACCACGCCCGGAACCGTCACGCCGGGGACCACCACGGTGCCGACCGGCGGCACTTCGCGTCCGCGCGGCACCTCCGGCGTCTTCTCCTCGCCGACGATGTCGTTGCGGAACGCGGGCGGCAGGATTTCCGGCGCGCAGCTGCGCAGGCCGAACAGCCCGAGCAGCAACAGCAGCAGCAAAAGCAGCAGCCAGAGCCACCAGCGCGACCACCAGGGGCGATCCACGATCACCGGCGCGGCAGGCGGCGGCGGCATCATCGCTGCGGCCTGGGCGGCGGGCACGGCGGGCATCAAATCGCGGATCGGGTCGGCGTCGGGCAGGCGGGGATCGCTGAAGCCCCAGAAGGTCAGCACCGGCTTGCCGTCCACCGAATAGATGTGGCTCTCGTTGGGGATGCGCATCACGTGCGGCAGCAGCCGCGCATAGACCTCGAAGTCGTCCGCGCCGTTCTGCGCCGCGCGGCCGCTCAGTTGCACGCCGAGGTTGGCGGCGTGCGCCGCCACCTTCTCCCGCGCCGCCTGAAGCTGGCCGCGCATCGCGTCGCGCTCCTCCGGCGTCGCCGCCGACCACGGCACCACCAAGCCGCCTTCGGGCGCGTACCAGTCGACATCCTTGCCGCTTTCGCCGATCTGCGGCACCGCCAGCATCGCCGCGATGTCCGCGCCCAACTGGCGGCGGATCGTCGCGCGCACCTGGGGCGCGGAATCGAACACCGGGCGGCCGACGCTGCCGAGCGCGTTGAACTCGCGCATCGGCGCGGAACGCAGCAGCGGTCCCGAGGCGGCGGTGGCCATGAGTTTGCTCCCTTCTGTCGCCGCGCCGGGGCGGCGGTCGCGGTTCTAAAGTTATTTGCAGCCGGGCGGCACGGGCTTCTGCTCGGTCGCCTGCATCAGAATGTCGGACCACGACTGGCCGTCGCGCGGGCTGTAGAAGCGTCCGCCGGTGGCGTCCGCCATGCACTTGCCGTTGCTCGACCCATCCACGCCGATCACATTGATTTTGAGGTTTGGCTTCTTTTGTTTCAAGGCTCTGGCGACGGCGCAGGGATCGCCGCCGCAACTATCCTCGCCGTCGGTGACCACCACCACCACACCCGGAACCGAAACCCCGTCGAGCATGTTCCCCGAGCGTTCCAGGCCGCGCGCCAGCGGCGTGCCCTGCTGCGGCTGGATGCCGTTGACCTGCGAGAGCAGCGCGCCGCGCTGCGACGGGTTGAAGAACTTGAAGTTGTCGGTGCCCTCGCACTTGCCGAACACCAGGAGGCCGATGTCGACGTCGCCCGGCATCTGGGTGACGACGTTCTTGGTCGCGTCCTTCGCCGCCTGCAGGCGCGACCCCGATCCGCCCGAGAAGCTCTGGATCTGCGCCATCGCGGCGCGGTCGCCACGCATCGCCCGCCGGATCAGGTTCTTGACGTCGTTGTCGCTCATCGTGCTCGGCAGGCGCATGCTGCCCGAGCCGTCGAGCATGATCATCACCTCGGGCCGCTCCCACTCCGGGCGCGGTGCGGGGCACGCGGTGGGCGAAGGCTTGGCCTCGACGGGCGGCTTCGCCACCGGCGGCGCGGGCTTCGG
>LUYR01000089.1 GCA_001603335.1 Rhodospirillales bacterium Alpha_05
CCCTGACGCTTTCGGGCGACGCGTCTGTCCCGAGCCTCGTTTCGATGCCGGCCTTTTCCGCCTGCCGTATCAGGGAGTCCGCATACCGGGTGATCTTTTCTTTCCCGTATCCCTTGTCCGCCGTGTTGAGCGTGCCGCCGAGCCGCTCTCCCCGGTCGAAGACAACGGGGGAGAAGCCGCGGTCCTTCAGCACGAGGGCTGCCTCGATCCCCGCAGGGCCGCCGCCGACGATTGCCACGACGCGCCCCTTCCCGTTCCTGGCAGGGGAGCTGTATTCCCGCTCTCTTCCGGTCACCGGGTTGACAGCGCACCGCACCCGTTTTGCCTTCACGATCTCGCCGAAACAGCCGAGGCACCCGATGCACGTGCGGATTTCGTCCTCCCTGCCGGAAAAGGCCTTCGCGCACCACTCCGGGTCGGCCAGGTGCCCCCGCCCGACGCCGACGAAATCGCAGGCGCCCTCTTCCAGCAGCGACTCCGCCGCCGCGGGGGACTTGATGTTGCAGACGGCGATCACGGGGATGGACACGGTCTTTTTCACCGCGGAGGGCATGTACTTTTTCCACCCCTCTTCGTATGTGCCGGGCTCGATGCATCCCTGGGAATAGCAGCTGACATTGATGGCATCCGCGCCCGCCTTTTCCAGCGCCGCGGCGATCCTGCACGCTTCCTGAAGGTCGATTCCTCCCGGAAGGGCCTCCTCGGCGTTGATGCGTACCGAAACGGGGAAACGCGGACCGCAGCTTGTCCGGATTCCGGCCAGGATTTCTTCCAGGAAGCGCATGCGGTTTTCAAAGGATCCGCCGTACCTGTCCGTACGGAAGTTCATGGCGGGGGAGAGAAATTCGTTGATCAGGTATCCGTGGGCGCCATGGAGCTCCACGCCGTCGGCGCCCGCCGTCATGGCGATCTGCGCGGCACGTGCGAATTTCTGCGCCAGGGCCCCGCACTCTTCCAGGCTCAGCTCCCGGGGGACGCCTCCGCCGGAGAGGGGATTCGCCACGGGGGAGGGAGCGACGGGGCGAACGCCCGCTATGATGGGCGAGGCTTCCCGGCCCGGATGCTGGAGCTGAATGAAGATCCCGGTTTCGTACTTGTGCACCGCGTCAACCAGCCGCTGCAGCTCGCCGATGTCGGACGGCCTGTATGCCGCGAGCTGGCACGGTTCGCTTATGCCGGCGCCGCCCTCGACCCTCGTGATTTCGGAGATGATGAGACCGGCGCCGCCGCGCGCCCGCGCCTCGTAAAAGGCGATGATGTCCTCTGTGACGCCTCCGTCCGGCGAGGCAAGGTTGACTCCCATCGCGGGCATGACGACCCGGTTGGCGAGGGTCAGCCGTCCGATAGTCCCTTCGCTTTGCAGCCTTGTGTACATTCAGTCCCCCCCTCTCAGCATGGCACAACGGCACACCGCGGAAACACGCCGGTATCCCGTTCACTGGATTCCGGCGAAATGGTAAAAACAACTCATTGAATTCTGAAATTATAGTAAGGATGGATGATTCTGGCAAAAGCTGAGGATGAGAGAGATGTTTCCGGGGTTCCCGGTTATTGTGCGGCTGCCGCGAAGCCTTTCCGGAAGGCCTCTTCGCTCCCCTTGCGGAGGGGCGACGAGGAGGCCGTCTTTTTCCTGATGACTACCGCGACTGACTCCTCCCGGACCGCGCCTGACAGGGCGGCCACGAGCCCCAGGGCCGCCAGGTTGGCCGTCCCCGGTCCGGCGAGGGACGAGAGGGAATAGCCCCTTTCCCGGGCCGCGCCCTTTCCCGACGGGGACACCGTGTCGCTGTCGTACACCAGGACCGCCTCCGGCCCGAGAACGGGGCTGTACCGGTCGTAGGCGGCCTGGGCGAGGCAGAGGACCGCGGCGGGCTCTTCCGCCTCGATGAAGTCGATCTCGTCGCCGCTGATGATCACGTCCGATTTCGTGAAGGTGCCCCGGGCTTCCGTTCCGTAGGAGGACGAGAGGCAGGCGTTCCGCCCCTCCAGCACCGCCGCCTCGCCGAGGATGCCCCCGATGGTGACGAGCCCCTGGCCTCCCACTCCCGCGAGCACGATCTCCGTTTTTCCGCTCATGACGACTCCCCCTCTCCCCGGAGGGCTTCAGCCGCTTTCCGGTACCGGGTTCCGTAATCCTCGGACTGCCGGTCGGCGAAGACGCCCAGGACCTGCTTTCCGTGAAGTTCCTCTTCGGACAGCCCGGCGGCCCTTTCCCGGGATAGGGAATGGTCCCGGAGCCACGAGAAGGCTTCCACCGCCGTCCGCAGGCCGTTCCTCCTGCCGAAATGGGTTGGGCAGACGGACGCCGCCTCCACGAAGGAGAACCCCCTGTGCTCAAGGCCCCGGCGGATGAGGGCGCGGAGGTTTTCTCCGCCGCACACCGATCCCCGGGCGACGAAGGGAGCACCCGCAGCGGCCGTGAGGGCGCAGAGATCGAAGGGGTCCTCCACGTGGCCCAGGGGCGAGGTGGAGGTAATGCTTCCCCGGGGGGTGGTGCCCGAGTACTGTCCTCCCGTCATGCCGTAGTTGTAG
>LUYR01000090.1 GCA_001603335.1 Rhodospirillales bacterium Alpha_05
GGGTACGTCGGCGAGCATCGCGGCGTCGGGCATCGGGAAGGCCATCCCCATGCGCTGCTCGATCACATAGCCGAGGATCGCCCCGCAGCCGGGCGGCAACCCGGCGAGAATCACCCGCGCCGGCCGGGTGAACGGCGCGTACACCGGCGTCTCCGCACCGCTGACGAGACTCGATGCCGAGGCGTCGAGGGTGGCGATTTCTGCGGCAAAATCCGCGCCGAGGGCGGCCAGCATGGCAACGTCGCGGGCCGCGCGCGGGGTGTCGAGCGCGCGCAGGCCGATTTCCAGCAGCGTCGCCACCGCGGAAAGCCGCGCAAACCCGGCAGATCCCGCCGAACCGGCAAACTTGTGAACCTCGGCGACGAGGTGCGACGTCTCCCCTTCCGGGCTCGCGAGCCAGTCGCCGAAGCCGACGACGAACCCCTCCCCCTTGGGGCGCATCGCGGCGACGTAGCCCTCCACCACCGCAGCCAATCCGCTCATCTGGTGTCCTCCCCGGCACAGTGGCGCATCCACATTCCTTGCAGGTCTCCTGCCAACCGCAGCGGATCGAACGGCTTGGCGACCTGGCCGAGCAAGCCACGGCAGTCCGGGTCCGCGGCGGCACTGTCGGCGCTCAACATCACCACCGGCAACTCGGCGGTGCATGGCCTGCCGCGCAACGCCGAGAGGATCTCCCAGCCGCTCAATCCCGGCAGATTGACATCGAGCAGAACCAACTGCGGCATCCAGGCACCGTCCGCTTCCCGCAGGAAGGTTTCGCCATCGGTCCAGCAGCGCACCTCGATGCCGCCCACGTCGGCCAGCGCGAACCGCACGATCTCGCGGATATCCGCATCGTCGTCGACATAGGCGAGGCGTTGCAAACTCATCGGCCCCCTCCCGGAAGATTCGCATTCTGCAAAGCAAAATGCATCAGACCGGCGCCGCGCGCCACTGATTTAGGCTGGCCCCGCCGACGCCGTCGCGGTTACGCTCCACAGACTCTTATCGGTTTTCGATCCTGGTTTGATTACAAGCGTTAATGGCATCCGTTGTGCATCGCGGGTTCACGAACGAAATCTGGGGAACGCCATGTCCATGGACGCAGTAGAGGATGCGGATCTCGCGCTGGTTCAGGCGCAGCACGACGCGCTCGATCACTTTCCGTTTCCCGCCCTGCGCCTCCGTCTCGACGGCACCATCCTCCATGCCAACCGTGCGGCGGCGGATCTCGCGACGCGCCTGAACGGCGGCACCGAGGATCTGCTTCCCCTCTACCACGTCACCTACGTTGCCGAGGCGCGCAAGCAACCCAGTCGCACCGTCGCCGCCTGCACCCGCGCCTACGATCCCGGAACCGTGCTGCAATGGAGCTATCGCGTCGCCGACGACGATGCGGTAACGATGTTCGGGGCGGACATCAGCGGCCTGTCCCACCTTGCCGAGCACCTCGCGGAATCCCAGGATCGGCTGCTCGAATCCGAAAGCTTGCTGCGCCGCTTCATCGAGCACGTGCCGATCGCCGCGGCGATGTTCGATCGCGACATGCGCTATCTCCTCGCCAGCCGCAAATGGCTCGAGGAGTTCAGCTTCATCTCCAAGGATTTCATCGGCAAGAGCCACTACAGCTTGGTCCCGATCCCGGAGGAGGTGCGCGACCGCCACCGTCGCGCGCTGCGCGGGGAGACGCCGCCTCCCGCCGAAATGACCTTCACCCGTCCCGACAGCGGCGCGCAGGAGTGGGTTCACAGCCAGGTCCTGCCGTGGCGCCGCGACAACGGCGAAGTCGGCGGCGTCCTGGTCTTCGTCGAGATTATCACCGCGCGCAAGATCGCCGAGGAGACCCGCGAGCGCCGTCAGGCGATGGTGCGCCAGCAGCAGAAGATGGAAGCGCTCGGCACCCTCGCAGCCGGCATCGCCCACGAGATCGGCTCGCCGGTGCAGTACATCAACGACAACCTCGCCTTCCTCGAAAGCGCCGCCGCCGACCTGATCGGCCTGATCGGAACCTATCGCGCCGCGCTCGGAACCGCCGCGATCCCGGAAACCGTGCGCCAGCGCCTCGTCGCCGCCGAGGCGGGGGTCGACCTCGCGTTCCTGCGCAAGGAGTGCGCCG
>LUYR01000091.1 GCA_001603335.1 Rhodospirillales bacterium Alpha_05
CGAGGAGGTCATCGAATGCCGGAACGCGTAGACCAGCCGGCCGCCGAACAACGGCCGGAACTGGACACCGGGGAGATCATCCGCTTCATCAAGGAATCGAAAAAGCGCACCCCCGTCCGCGTCTTCGTCTCCGGGAAGCTCAAGGGGGCCGACTGGGAGGGCGTCGCGTACGTCGGCGGCAACCGTTTCGGGCTGCTCACGGGAGACATGGCCGAGGTCATGGCGGTGGTCGAGGCGAACCGCGACCGCATCGAGGCGACGGACGTCGAGGTGCTCGCGCGGAACTCGGCCGTGCCGCTCGTCGATCTCACGCAATTCGAGGCGCGGATCGAACCCGGCGCGATCATCCGCGACCGCGTGTCGATCGGAAAGGGCGCGGTCATCATGATGGGCGCCGTGATCAACATCGGCGCGGTCGTCGGCGAGGGGACCATGATCGACATGAACGCGGTCCTCGGCGGACGCGCGCAGGTGGGGAAGAACTGCCACATCGGCGCCGGGGCGATCGTCGCGGGCGTGATCGAGCCCCCGAGCGCGACGCCGGTGGTCGTCGAGGACGACGTCCTCGTCGGCGCGAACGCCGTGATCCTCGAGGGTGTTCGCGTCGGAAAGAAATCAGTTGTCGCGGCGGGCGCGATCGTGACGGCCGATGTCCCGGCCGGAAGCGTCGTTGCCGGGTGTCCCGCGAAGGTGATCAAGAGAGTCGATGCGAAGACCGAGGGAAAGACGCAGATCGTTCAGGCGCTGCGGGAACTCGGAAACGACAGGTAGGGGGTCGGAAGGATGATCGTCCGGAAGTACGGAGGTTCTTCCGTGGCGACCCCGGAACGGATACGGTCCATAGCCGAAAAGATCGTTCCGCTCGTCCGGCAGGGCGAGCGCATGGCAGTGGTCGTGTCCGCGATGGGCAAGACCACGAACTCTCTTCTCGATCTGGCGGGAAACGTGGCGAGAAATCCCGTTCCGCGCGAACTCGACATGCTTCTCTCCACGGGTGAGCAGGTGACGGCGGCGCTGCTGGCGATGGCGCTCAACGAGGCGGGCGTTCCCGCGGTCTCGTACAACGCCTTCCAGCTCGGGATGGTCACGACTCCGTCGTTCGGAAACGCGCGGGTCGTCGACCTCAACGTCGGCAAGCTCGCGAAGGAGCTCGAAAAACGGGGTGTCGTCGTCGTTACCGGGTTTCAGGGCGTAACTGAGGACGGCGACCTGACGACGCTCGGGCGCGGCGGATCGGACACGTCCGCGGTGGCTATCGCGGCGAAGTGCCGGTGCCGCTGCGAGATCTACAGCGACGTCGCCGGCGTCTACACGTGCGATCCGCATGTCGTGCCCGGAGCACGAAAACTCGAGTACATCACGTGCGACGAGATGCTGGAACTCGCGGCGCAGGGGGCGAAGGTGCTTCACTCCCGCGCCGTCGAGATCGCGAAAAAACATTCGGTGGAGCTGTACTGCGCCTCCACCTTCTCCGCTGAAAGGGGGACGTATGTGGTGGGCACGCTGCCTGAATGGCTCGAACAGCCTGTGGTCACCGGCGTTACGTCGGACACGAACCAGATGAAGGTGACGGTGAACTGTATTCCCGGCGATACGGCCGTGTTCGCTGCGGTCTTCGGGGCTCTTGCCGACAAGGGAATCAATATCGACATGATCTCGACGGTGAGCGAGAACGGGCATTCGCATCTCACGTTCACGGTCGTCGATTCCTCGGTCCGGGTCGCGCGGGAAACGTTGGAAGGAGTGCTGTCGCGATACGCGGGATGGATCGTCGGCGTCGACGAATCTGTCGCGAAGGTATCCGCCGTGGGTGTCGGGATGAAATCCGCGCCCGGCGTGGCGGCGAGATTCTTCGTCGCGCTCGACAAGGCCGGGGTCCGCATGGTCGGGACGACGACGTCGGAGATCAAGATCTCGGCGCTCGTTCCGCGGGATGAGGCGAAACGGGCAGTGGAATTTCTCGCAAAAGAGTTCGGACTTGCGGACGAGACGGATGACTGAATGATGCTGAGGCGGGGAGGAGGGAGCACCCTCCTCCCCGTTTTTTTC
>LUYR01000092.1 GCA_001603335.1 Rhodospirillales bacterium Alpha_05
AGGCCTGCGCCGTCGACGCTGTCGATCCGGCCGAGGGCGGCGTCGACCTTGGACTGGCTGCGGCCGGTGACGACGACGCGCGCGCCGGCTTCGGCCAAGCCTTTGGCGATGGCGAAGCCGATGCCTTCGGTGGAGCCGGTGACGATGGCGGTTTTGCCGCTCAGGTCGATGTGCATGGAAAACTCCTCGGGTTTGGCCCCGGGGCACGTTCCGTCAATCGACGATGAACAGCTTGACCCCGGTGCGGGTGGCGGAGCGGTGGGCGGCGTCGCCGAAGTCGGAGACCTGATAGCTCATCCCTGCGGTGAGGGTGAAGCGGCGGCCATCCTTGAGCTCGGTTTCAAGCTCGCCTTCGAGGACATAGAGAACATGCCCCCGGTCGCACCAGTGGTCGGCGAGGTATCCGGCCGAATAATCGACGCGGCGGATGCGCACGTCGCCGACGTTGAGGGTGCGCCAGGTTGCGGTGCCGGTCTCGCCGGGGTGTTGGGTGGCGGGGACGGACTCCCAGTCGGTGGGGGTGAACGGCAGGGGAGCGAGTTTCATCGGCGGGCTTTCAGATCGGGAGGGATTCGAAGGTTTTGATTTCTTCCATCACCGCATAGGTGCGGGTTTCGCGCACGCCGGGCAAGGGGAGGATGACGTCGGCGAGGAAGGCGCGGTAGGCGGTCATGTCCTTGACGCGGGCCTTGATCAGGTAGTCGAAGCCGCCCGCGACGAGGTGGCATTCGAGAACTTCGTTGGCGCGCTTGACCTGTTCGGCAAAGGCGTCGAACACGTCCGGGCTGGTGCGGTCGAGCAGCACCTCGACGAAGACGAGCAGGCCGCGGCCGATCTTTTGCGGGTCGAGGCGGGCGCGGTAGCCGAGGATGAAGCCGTCGCGGGTGAGGCGCTTGACGCGGTCGGCGGTGGCGGTGGGCGAGAGGCCGATGCGGTCGGAGAGGTCGGCGGTGGTGATGCGGCCATCCGATTGCAGGACGCGGAGGATTTTGCAATCGAGGCGATCCAGTCCGTCGATATCGCTGTCGGACACGGGTTTTTCCTTTGAAGTCGCGGCGGGAGACCATCATATACCCGAGAAGCGCGGCGGAACAGCGCATATCATGCGGAATCGAAGGGTGGCCTTGGGCCGCCGCCGATCTGGTGTTTTGAGGACGCTTCAGCCATGACCGCTTCGCTTGCCCTGGTTCCTTCCGCCTGCCCGATCCCGCCGTTCCGCGCGGCGTACGCGCCCGACGACGCCGAGCTCGTCCGCGCCCTGATCGCCCAGGCGAAGTTCTCGCCCGAGGCCGACGCCCGCGTCGACGCCCACGCGACCCAATTGATCCAGGCGATCCGCGCCGAAACCGGCAGCCTCGGCGTCGAGGAATTCCTGCGCGAGTTCGCGCTCTCCACCCGCGAGGGCTTGGCGCTGATGGTTCTGGCCGAGGCGCTGCTGCGGGTGCCGGATGCCGCCACCGCCGACAAGCTGATCGAGGACAAGCTCTCGGAAGCGCAGTTCGAGAACCACGAGCGGGTGTCGGACGCGCTGTTGGTCTCCGCCTCCGCCTGGGCGATGGGGATCACCGCCAAGGTGCTGAAGCCGGGCGATACGCCGATGGGCATCCTCGGCGGCACGATCCGCCGCCTCGGCCGCCCGACGGTGCGTACCGCCGCGCTCCAGGCGATGAAGGTGATGGGCCACCAGTTCGTTTTGGGCCAGACCATCGAGGCGGCGATCGACCGCGCCAAGGCCAAGGCGGGCAAGGGCTACCGCCACTCCTACGACATGCTGGGCGAGGGTGCCCGCACCGCCGAGGGCGCGGCGCATCATTACGAATCCTATGTCGCCGCGCTGACCAAGATCGGCAAGGCGGCGGGGAGCGTGGGGGCGCTCCCCAACCGTCCAGGGATGTCGGTGAAGCTCTCGGCGATCCATCCGCGCTACGAAGCCACCAACGCCGACGCGGTGATGGCCGACCTGGTGCCGAAGATGCTGGAGCTGTGCCGCATCGCCAAGGACTACGACCTCAACCTCACCATCGACGCCGAGGAATGCGACCGGCTCGAACTCTCGCTCGACATCTTCGCCGCCTCCCTCGCCGACCCGAGCTTGAAGGGCTGGGACGGCTACGGCCTCGCGATCCAGGCCTACCAGAAGCGCGCCCGCGCCGTGGTCGACTGGGTCGGCGAAGCGGCGGAAAGCCTCGACCGCCGCCTGATGGTGCGGCTGGTGAAGGGTGCGTACTGGGATTCCGAGGTGAAGCGGGCGCAGGAGCGCGGCCTCGCCGACTATCCGGTGTTCACCCGCAAGGCCGCCACCGACCTCTCCTACCTCGCCTGCGCCCGCCGCCTGATGCAGCTTCGCCCCCGCATCTACCCGCAGTTCGCCAGCCACAACGCGCTGTCGGTGGCGTTCGTCAGGGAGCTCGGCCGCGAGAGCTGGTCCGACCGCGACCCCGGCTACGAGTTCCAGAAGCTGCACGGCATGGGCGACGCGCTCTACAAGCCGGTGGTGGAATGCGACGGCATCCCCTGCCGGATCTATGCCCCCGCGGGCAGCCACCGCGACCTGCTCGCCTATCTGGTGCGCCGCCTGTTGGAAAACGGCGCGAACTCGTCGTTCGTCGCCAACGTCGGCGACCTCGAGATTCCGGTCGCCGACCTTCTGGTGCGCCCCGACGTGGGCCTGGGCAACGGCGCGCGGGCGCGCCACGGCCGCCTGCCGCTGCCGGTGGATCTCTACGG
>LUYR01000093.1 GCA_001603335.1 Rhodospirillales bacterium Alpha_05
AGCGCGGCGGGTTCGCCGCCGTCGATCCAGCCCTCGGGGCCGGGCAGCGCGCCCGAGGCGCTCACCACCGGCGCGCGGCGGCGGTTGGCGCAGTCGACGATCTGGCGCAGTTCGAGCGCGTCGGCATGGTGTTCGAGCAGCAGGTTGCGGGTCATCAACAGGCCGGGATAGTCGGGGTTGCGCAACGTCGCCTTGGCATCGACCACCACCAGCGCGTCGGTGCGCGGGATCGCGCGGGCCCAGAACTCGAGCACGCCGTCGTAGGGAATCTCGGTGGTCACGGTCATGCCTGCTGGCAGCTTGGCGATGGTGCGCGACGCCCAGGTGTAACGCTCCCACTGGGTGTAGCCGAGCATGCCGAGCCCCGCCGCGATCAGCAGCACCGCACGCGGCGCCTTGCGCCCTGCGAGGCGGAAGCCGAGAAGGGTCAGCCCCGCGGCGGCGAAGGCCATGCACGCAACCACGATCAGATCGAAAATCATCGCTTTTCCCTTCAGGTCACCAGGTCGCGGAGCGCGGCGGGCGCGCGCCCGCTGCTCGCCGCCGCTTGTGCGAGAAACAGCTCGGCGCAGGCGAGCGCGTCCGAGACCGCATTATGGCTCCGATGCGGCGGCATGCCATAGACGTCGCGGCACGCGCCGAGGCGCAGCGCGCCGTCGGAGATCGAGGCGCCGCGCATCGCCATGCTGCGCCGCGCGAGCGCCAGGGTGCAGATCCACGGCACCACCAGGGTGTGGCCGTAGAGCGCGCGGCAGGCGCGGGAGAGAAACTCGCGCTCGACCACCGCGTGGTGCGCCACCGGAATCCGCCCGGTGAGCGCCGCAAGCACGCGCGGCATGACGGCCTCGAGCGGTTCGGCTTCGGCGAGGCGGTCGTCGAGCAGGCCGTGCACCTTCGCCGCCGCATCGCCGACCGGGCGGGTCGGGCGGACGAGGTGATGCTCCGCCTCGGCAAGGTGGATTCGCCCGCCGCGGATCGGCACGAAGCCGACGCTGACGATCTCGTCGCGGCGACGGTCGAGGCCGGTGGTCTCGAGGTCGATGGCGAGGAACTCGGCCTGGGTGTAGGGGGTGTCGAGAGTCGGGGTGTCGGTTTTGTAATAGGTCTTGAGCGGCCCCGGCGGGCAGCGCAGCGCCAGAATCCATCGCGTGACGTCGCCGCCCAGAAGTCCTGCCCACACGGATTGAATTCCTAGAAGCGGCTGAGTTGATAGACGGAGGCCAAGGACGCCTGCATGTCCTTCACCACCTGGAACGCGCTCTTGAGATTACCGCGTTCGAAGCTCGAAAGCTCCTTCGGCATGAGCAGGTTGTCGGCGGGCTTGCCGTCGCGGATCTGCCGCGACTGGTGACGGAGGCGGGTGAGGCCGATGAATTCGAGGGCGTCCTTCAAGTCCATCGCGCCCTGGCGGCTGATCGCCTTGGCATCGGCGGCGGCGGCGAGGCGGTCCTGGGTGTTGACCGCGGCCGCGCCGACCGAGAGCGCGTGCACCCGCGCGAGGTCGACGATCGGCACCACGCCGTTGTGCTTGAGGTCGAAGGTGTGGTCCTGGAGCCCGCCGTAGCTGAGCACGAAGCCGCGGAAGAAGCCGATCGGCGGCTCGTGCTTCATCGCGTTGGCCGCCATGTGGGCGAGGAAGATGCGGTTCTGCTCGGTCTGTCCGAGAATGTCCCGTTGCAGCTCCTCCCAGAGCGCCGCCGTGCCCGCGATCAGGCGGAGGTCGAAGAAGATGCACGAGAGCATCAGCGCCTTCGGCTCGGGCTCGAGAATCCACTCGCGGAAGCGGCGTTTCCACACCGCGAGCGGCTGCCGCCACTCGGGCGTGCACGCCATCATCTCCCCCGGGCAATAGACGTAGCCGCTGGCGTTCAGGCCGTCGTTGACGAAGCGGGCGAAGGCGTCGAAGTAGGCGCCGTGCTCGGCGGCGACGTAGCTGTCGGCGAGGATCAGGCAGTTGTCCTGGTCGGAGAGCGCGGTCTGCTCCTGCCGCCCCTGCGACCCGGCGGCGAGCCAGGCATAGGGGATCGGCGGCGGCCCGAGCTCGGCTTCGGCGAGGCGGATCAGCGCGTGGGTGACGGCGTCGGTGATGGTGGTGATGATCTCGACCATGTGGCTGATCACCTGCGGCAGGCGCGCCGCCAGGCGCGGCAACTCGGTGGCGGCGGTCGCGCCATGGATCGCGCGGGCGAGGTAGAGGGGCGAATCGGTCTGCGCCGCAACCACCGTCGAGGCGGTGAGGCAGCCGACGAGGCGGCCGTTGTTCATCACCGGCAGGTGGTGGATGTTGTGGCGGCTCATCATCAGCAGCGCCTCGAACGCGAGGTCGCCCGCCTGCACCTCCTTGGGGGCAGGGGACATCACGCCGCGCACGCCTTGGTCCGGCGACACACCGGCGGCGACCACCTTGCCGCGCAGGTCGCGGTCGGTGAGGATGCCGACCAGCGCCTCGCCCTCGACCACCAGGGCGGCGCTCACCCGTTCGTCGCGCATCACCGTTGCGGCCTCGCGGATGCTCGCTTCCACCGGCACCGTCACCGGTGGGCGCGCCAGCAGGTCGCCGACGCGGCGCGACAGCATGTCGAAGGTCTTGCCGCCGAGGGCGCTGTCGATCGACGCGCCGAGCGAGCCGCCGTTGAAGGCGGCGAAGAAGTAGGCGAATGCCGGGTGGTCGCGCCGCAGCGCGTCGAAGCAGGCGCGGGGCAGCATGTAGAGCAGGGTGTCCTCGATGGTGAAGGTGCGATTGGCCGCGGTGCCGCCGCGCAGCATCGCGCGCACGCCGAAGCACTCGCCCTCGCCCATCCGGCTCAGCAGGTGGCCGTCGGGTGAGTGGCTCTCCACCGCGCCGGAGCGGACCATGTAGAGATGGTCGAGGTGCGTGCCGGGCTCGGCGATCACGCCGCCCTTGCGCACGTAGGCGACCTCCACCGCGTTCGCCGCCGCGCTCAGGCTCGCGGGCGGCAGGAGGTCGAAGGGATGGTGCTGTCCCAGAAACTCCCGAACCTCGACGATTTCCGTGGTCATCGGCGCCTCCAAAGGGAAGGGCGAACCCGCTGCCGGG
>LUYR01000094.1 GCA_001603335.1 Rhodospirillales bacterium Alpha_05
GCGCGCGCGGCGCAGCGTTGCGCCGCCGAACAGGCGCGCCGGCTCGAGACCGTCACCGCGCGCCTCGGCCGCTTCCTCGTCAACCGCGACGCGCCGCAGACCGCGCGCGAGGTGATCACCTTTTTCGCGGTGCTCGCCAGCATCGCCGCCAATCCCTACCTCACCCGGCCGATCCAGGAGATCGCCCAGGCACGGCTGCTGCCCGCGCGGCCGGTGGCGATGGAGAAGGCGGCGGTGGAATCCTTCTTCGCGCTGCACGTCAGCCTGTTGCAGGCGGTGCAGAACCGCGACCCGCGCCACGCGGTGCCCCTCGCCACCCATTGCCTCGACGCCTTCGCGACCCTGATGGGGCGGAGCGTGCAGCCATGAACCGGCGGGAATTCTTCGCGCATTTCAACCCGTTGCGGCTGGGGAAGGGAGACCCGCCGCAAGCCGGGACGCCATCGCGGGACGCGCTGTTCCGCCTTGCGATGGAACGGGGCATCGACCCCGCAACCGTGGACCCCGAGCGGCTCGCAACCCTGCTCGGCCTGAAGGCAGGAGACGTCGGCATCACCGGACGGAGCTAAGGCTGACGGCGCGGGGGCCAGACCGGGAAGTCGAAGCACCCCCGCGCCGGACCGTCCACAACAAGGAGGTTGTCTCATGGAAGCGGACAATCGGGGGTTAAGCTATCTTGAGAGCCGCAAGCTCGTCAAACGCTGGAACGGACCGTGGCCGGCGATAGTCAATTCCCTCCTGATCTTCGCAGTGTTCTATCTCACCTGGTGGATCTTCCAGGATCCGCGCGGCATCTTTCGCATGTACACGCCGTATCTCGGCTACATGGTCTGCCGCTGGCTGCTGATCCTGTTCATCTGGCTGGCCTACATTTTCGATTTCTGGCCGTTCAAGCACTCCTGGCTGAGCCGCGCCCATCCGGTGGTCAAGGGGACGGTGCTCACCGCCTTTTGCGTCGCCGCGATGATCCTGCTCACCAAGGGCTTCTTCATGGGCGTGCTCGGCCGCTACGGCATCGCCTACTTCAGCCCCGACCGGCTGAAGGACATGGGCCTCACCGAGTTCTACGCCGAGGAATACGCGGCGGAAGCGATCATGATGTTCGCCGCCATCGCCTCGTGGCTGTCGCCCTCGTGGGTGGTCGCCTGCGAGAACGCGCCGTGGCAGAAGCTCGCCCAGCCGACGCGCGGCATCACCATCGCGGTGGTGACCTTCTTCCTCGGCACCATCGTCTACTTCGTCACCATGCACTCGCACATGGCGATCCTGTTCTACCCCTGGCAGCAATACACCGCGATCACGCCGCCCTATTGGGAGGGCTTCGCCAACACCGTGTCGGGCAACTTCCACATCGCCTGGATCATGTCCTGCACCGTGATCGTCTGGGTCTACGAGGGGATCTGGGAGCGCTACCCGTTCAACCTGATCCAGACCGACTGGCTGCGCCGCACCGCCGCGTTCTTCGGCATCATCGCGGTCGCGCTCTGCCTCTGCTTCTTCCTCTACTACGCCCAGGATCTCGCCTGGGGTGAAAGCATCCGCGGCACGCGGCGCGAAATGGCGCCCGACTGGCGTTGGCTGCATGTCGGCGAAAGCGCGATCTTCTGGCTCGTCGGCGTGCTGTTCCTCAACTTCTTCTGCGGCAACTACCCGACCCAGTTCAGCCGCCCGGTGAACGTGCTCCTGCGCACCCTGATCAGCGCGGCGATCGGCATGGCGGTCTACTTCCTCTACTACCGCTACGCCCACCTCATCCTCGGCACCCAAAAGGGCCTGTCGCATCCGCAGCAGTTCCCGATGATTCCGATGATCTGGCTGATCAACATCTTCCTCGTGAACGTCTGGTTCATGGACGGCTGGCCGGGCTGGAAGGCGGTGCCCAAGACCGCCGCCGAGCTCGACGCCACCGAAGCCGAAATCGTCGGCCACGACGTCGCCTGGACGCCGAGCCTGGCGAAGGGGCTGGTGGTCGGCACCACCGCCGGGGTTGCGGTCTACTTCGGCATCCTCGCGGTACTGCCGTGGGTCGGCTCGCTCCAGATGGTCAAATAGGCAAAGGGAAGGAGGACGGACATGAACGACCAAATCACCACCTCCCGGCGCGACTTCGTCAAGGGTGCGGCGACCGGCGCGGTCGGCGGCGTGCTCGCCGGCATGGGCCTCTACTCGTACTCGGGCGCGGCCTACGACCGCCTGCCCAAGGTCGCGCGCGAACAGCACGACTTCGGCGCGGTGCGGAGCGTCAAGGTCACCTCGATCTCCGAGACCAGCTGGTTCAACAACGCCCACCTGATGGAGGACATCCGCGGTGCGGGCGGCCTGCTGGTCGACCAGTACACCATCGGCTGGCCGCCGTTCGGCAACGGCAAGGGCGTCGCCAAGGGCTCGTATGCCGAGGGCGTCGCGAGCATCGCCAAGATGATCCCGAGCGACCCGGTGGCGGCCTGGGCGATCCAGGCGAAGCAGTCGGTTCACCCGGAAAATCCGGGCGGCTACTCCTGCCTGATCGAGGTCGAGGACCTGGACGGCAGCAAGCACAAGTACCTGCTGGACGTCGGCTGGTCCTACGACTGGATGGAGCAGAGCTTCAAGCGCGAGGGCATCGACAAGATGCTCGCCTCGGGCGAGATCGAGGCGCTGATTCTCACCCACGAACACTTCGACCACTTCTGGGGCTTCCCGGTGGCGATGCAGTTCAACAACAAGATCCCGACCTACGCCCACAACGGCTTCTACAAGGAGGGCCTGCAGTACATCAAGGACTCGGGCTACAAGGGCGATTTGAAGATCATCGACAAGCAGATGACCCAGATCCGCCCCGGGATGATGGCGATCAAGTTCGACGTGCCGATCATCTGCCGCGTCTACGGCGAGGTCTCGCTCGCCTTCAACGTCAAGGACAAGGGCCTGGTGTTGATCTCGGGGTGCAACCACCAGGGCATCCTGCAGATGACCAGCACCGCGTACCAGAAGCTGAAGTACGACAACGACCGCTTCCACGGCATCTACGGCGGCCTCCACATCTCGCCGTTCGAGGACTGGGACCCGAAGTACGACGACCTGGTGATCTCGCTCGGCAAGTGGAACTTCGAGAAGGTCGGCTGCAACCACTGCACCGGCCACCTCACCGCGAAGAAGTTCGTCGAGGCGGGCTATCCGGTGGTGCGCGGCACCGCGCGCTTCCGCACCTCGTCGCCGGATTACCTCGGCAACGGCGACACCATCACCTTCTGACGCCAAACCGCACCCGGACCGCGCACGCCGCGCGGTCCGGGGCTTCCTCCACGAGGACAGTCCGATGGACACCACGATCTTCGGCCCCGACTCTGCCCAACGCCTTTCCCCCGCGGCGCTCGCCGCCCTGCCCTCCACCTGGATGACCGCCGCCTGCATGCGGAGCGGCTTCCGCGCCGCGAGCGGCTGGCTCGGCCTCGCCTGGTGCGGCGGCGCGCCGCACGCCTGGACCTGCCGGATCGCGGCGCGCCCCGGCGT
>LUYR01000095.1 GCA_001603335.1 Rhodospirillales bacterium Alpha_05
CCCCGGCGCTGCGCTCGGCGGCGGAAACCCCCGCCCCGCCGACGTCCTCGATCTCGTCCGCCGCCTGCTGCGCGCCGGCCGCCGCGCGGTTGACGTTCTGCGCGATCTCGCGGGTTGCGACGCCCTGCTCCTCGACCGTCGCCGAGATGCTCGCCGCCAACTCCTGGGCCTTCTGGGCGATTTCGGCGATGGCGCGGATTTCCGCCACCACGCCTTCGGTCGCGTTCTGGATCGCGCCGATCTGGCCGTTGATCTCGTCGGTCGCCTTCGCGGTCTGGTTGGCGAGGGTCTTGACCTCGCCCGCGACCACCGCGAAGCCCTTGCCCATGTCGCCGGCGCGCGCCGCCTCGATCGTGGCGTTCAAGGCCAGCAGATTGGTCTGGCTCGCGATGTCGGTGATCAGGCTGACGATGTTGCCGACGTTGGCGGTCTGCGCCGCGAGCTGTTCGATGCTGCGGCAGGCGCCCTCGGCGTCCGACGCGGTGCGCGCGGCGATTTCGGCGCTTTCGCTCACCCGGGCAGAAATCTGGTCGATCGAGACCGAGAGCTCTTCCGCCGCCGCGGCGACGGTCTGGACGTTGGCCGAGGTCTGGTCGGTGCTGCCCTTGACCGCGTCGGAGCCGGAGCGCGCAACCCGCATCGCCTCGCCGAGCTGCGTCGCCTCGTCGCCCATGGCGTGCGCCGCCGCCTTCACCGACGTCAACAGGCTCGCGACTTCGGCTTCGAAGCTGGCGGCGAGCTGCGCGAGGAGTTCGTGGCGATGCTTCTCGGCGGCCTTGCGCATCTCGTCCTGCTCGGCCTGGAGATGCGCGATCTTCGCCGCGTTGTCCTTGAACACCGCGAGCGCGCCCGCCATCGCGCCGAGTTCGTCGCGGCGGTCGACACCCGGCACCGCGACGTCGAGGCGGTCATGGCTGAGCGCGGTCATCGCCGCGGTCATCCGCGTCACCGGGCGCGAAACCTGGCGCATCAGGAGCATGCCGAGCAGCCCCAGCGCCACCACCAGCGCCAGCACCACCGCGACGCCGGTAACCCAGATTTGGGTGTGGAGCGGCGCGAACACCTTGGCGCGATCCATCGCCACGCCGACATACCACTCGATGCCGGAAACCCCGGTGATCGGATAGAACTTCACGATCGCGTCACCCGCGTTCTCGTCGGGCTGGCGCTTCGGGTCGAAGCCCGAGGGCTTCAGCACCTTCGCCGCATCCGGGTGGACGAGCATGTTGCCCGTGCCGTCGACGAGGAAGACGTAGCCCTTGCCACCGAGATCGATGCCCGCGAGGAAGGCCTGGAGATCCTTGAGTTCAAGGTCGACGCCCGCGACGCCCGCGACCGCACCGTCGCGCTTCACCGGCGCGGCGATGGTCAGGCAAAGCTGCTTGGTCGAAGCGCTGACGTAGGGCGGCGTAACCACAGCACGCCCGGCTTGCACCGCCGCTCCGTACCACGGACGCTTGCGTGGGTCGTAGTCGGCGGGCATCGGCTTCTGCGGCTCGCGAATGAATTGGCCCTCGCTGCTGCCGTAATACACTGGGCTGAAGCGGGCATTGAGAACGTCACGCTGAAGAAGCGCAGGAATCTTCGCCGCGTCGAGAACGGCGATATTTTCGGCGAGGTTCTCGACCAGGGGAAGCCGACCCTCCAACCAGTTCTGCACGCCGTCCGCCGCCCCCGCTCCGGCAGTGGCGATGCGCGCCGAAATCTCGTGATGCATGGTGTCGCCGGTGGACTTCGCCGTCCACACGCCGAGGCCGCCGAAGGCGAGCGCGAGGACGAGACCGGCAACAGCCAGAATCCGCACCACGAAATGCTGGGAATAGCGGGCATCGCCGCCGAGGGAACCACCGTTGCCGACTTCGTTCATGTTCACGCATCCGCCGAGAAAAACCGGCGCATACATACCCGCTTTCCCACGAACCGCGCAAACCAAACTTAGAAGACATCGAATCCAGCGGATCAAACCGGCCGCGTCGCCTCGGCGAGCCACGCGGCGGTGTCGGACTCGAGCAGCGGCCCGACCACCTCGGCGACCCGCGCGTGGTAGGCGTTGAGCCAGTCGCGCTGCTCGGGCAGGAGCATCTCGGCGACGATCAGGCGGCGGTCGATCGGCACCAGGGTGAGCGCCTCGAAGCCGAGCATCGGCCGCTCGCCGCCCTCCACCGGCCGCACCGCGAGGAGGTTCTCGATGCGGATGCCGTAGGCGTCGGTCTTGTAGTAGCCGGGCTCGTTCGAGACCACCATGCCCGGCGCGAGGGCGACCATGTTGGGCGCCTTGCCGATCCGCTGCGGCCCTTCGTGCACCGAGAGGAACGCGCCGACGCCGTGGCCGGTGCCGTGGTCGTAGTCGAGCCCCGCCGCCCAGAGCCAGCGCCGCGCCAGCGCGTCGATCTGGCTGCCGGTGGTGCCCTTGGGGAAGACCGCGAGCGCGAGGTCGATGTGGCTCTGCAACACCAGGGTGAAGTTGCGGCGGATTTCCGCATCCACTTCGCCCACCGCCAGGGTGCGGGTGACGTCGGTGGTGCCCTCGCGGTAGTGCGCGCCGGAATCGAGCAGGAACACCTCGCCCCGGTTCAAGGTGCGCGCGGTCTCAGGCCGGACATGGTAATGCACGATCGCGCCGTTCGGCCCCGCGCCCGCGATGGTGGGGAAGCTCGGGCCGACGAAGCCTGTCTGGGCGCGGCGGAATTCGAGCAGGCGGTCGGAGAGGTCCTTTTCCGTCCGGCCCGCGCCGTGGGCGTCGAACCAGGCGAGGAAGCGCGCCAGCGCCACCGCGTCGTGGCGATGCGCGAGGCGGAAGCCGTCCAGCTCCACCGCGTTCTTGCAGGCCTTGGGCAGCAGCGTCGGGTCGCCGCCGCGCGAAATCTTGGCTCCGGCATTGCGGAGGATGTCGGTCACCGCGGCAGGCACGCTCGCCGGGTCGACCCGCACCGTGCCGCCATGCGCGCCGATCTCCTGTAGCGCCTGGATGAAGTCGCCGCGCGGCCGTACCCGCACCGCATCGTCGAGATGGGCGCGCACCTCCGCCCCCACCTTCTCCGCCTCGACGAACCAATCCACCGAGGCGTCGCGATAGACCACCGCGAACGATAGCACCACCGGCGTGCACGGCAGGTCGCGGCCGCGCACGTTCAAAAGCCACGCGATCGAATCCGGCAGGGTCAGCACCGCCGCGTCCTCGCCGTCGCGTTCGAGCGCCGCCGCCACCTCGCGCCGCTTGTCGAGGCCGACGCGACCGCTCAGCTCCACCGGATACACGCTCGCCGCCGACATCGGCGGATCGGGCCGATCCGGCCA
>LUYR01000096.1 GCA_001603335.1 Rhodospirillales bacterium Alpha_05
CCGGTTGCCATCCCGACGCGCCGCCGCCAACTGGTCGCGTGGCTGCTCGTGGCCGCGCTGGCCTGCAATGTCACCATGCTGTTTCTGCCGTTCATGGACCTGCGCGTGGGGCTGGTGACGACGCCCTATTCGCTGCTGCGCTCCGTGCGGATGCTTTGGGAATCGGAGCTGTACGTGCTGGCGATACTGGTCGTGGGCTTTTCGCTGATTTTTCCCTTTGGAAAACTTGGGGTGCTGGCGTGGGTGTGCGCGGCGCGGCAGGTCGATGGGCGCCGGATGCGCTGGCTGGCTGCGGTCGAGAGTCTCGGCAAGTGGTCGATGCTCGATGTGCTGCTGGTCTGCCTCATACTCACGCTGACCTCGGGGCAACTGCTCGTGGGCGCGCGGCCGCTGGCGGGCATCCCGGTGTTTACCGTGGCGGTGTTGTTGAGCATGACGGCGGGCGAGCTGATTTCGGCGGCGCTGCATGGCCCTGCTTCACCGCGCGTGGTTCGGGTGCCGACGGTGGCGGGGCTCTGGCTGGCGCTCTCCGGTGTGGCGCTCGTGGGCACGGTGAGTCTGCCGTTTTTGCGGATCAACGACTGGCTGCTGGCCGATCGCAGCTACAGCATCCTCACGCTCGCGCCGGCGCTCTGGGCCCAGGGCGCTTACTTCACGGTGGCGATCACCTCGCTGTTTTTGGTGATCACGCCGGCGGCGGCGTGGTGGGTGAGTTTTATGTGGTGGCGGCGGCAGCGCTGCGGGGGCGACGTCGAGGCCTCGCACGGCCTCATGTGCCTGTTGCGGCGCTGGGACATGCTCGATGTATTTGGGCTGTCGCTGGCGATCTTTCTGGTCGAGGGCGACTACCTCATGAGCACGGAAGTGCGCTGGGGCGCGCTGTTTTTGGTCGCGATGCTGGCCCTGCGCTGGGCGTTTCAACTGGCGCTGGATCGTGCGTTTCTGAAGGAGTTGCGCGCCGAGCGGGCATCGGCCGACTGATCGGGGTGGATGCGGAAGGCGGCGCGGGCGCACTTTCCGTTGGCCTTGGCGCGCGCGACCCGTTTAGTCAGACGGCTTCGTCCCGTGAAGAAGTCCAAAAAATCCTCCGCCGTCTCGTCCACCGCCGCCGAAGCTCCCGTCCAGGCGTCGTCGCCCATCACCAACGTCCTTGCCGAGCGCTACGCGTCGCCGGCGATGAAGGACATCTGGTCGCAGCACGGCCGCATCCTGCTGGAGCGCGATTTCTGGATCGCGGTGATGAAGGCGCAGCGCGACCTCGGCGTGCCGATCCCGGCTGAGGCCATCAAGGACTACGAGCGCGTGAAGGGGCAGGTGGACATCGCCTCCATCGACCGCCGCGAGCGCGTGACGTTGCACGATGTGAAGGCGCGCATCGAAGAGTTTTCCGATCTGGCCAACCGCCAGTTCATCCACCTCGGGCTGACGAGCCGCGATCTCACGGAGAACGTGGAGCAACTCCAGGTGCAGCGCGGCTTGGAGCTGGTGCAATTTAAGACCGCTGCGGCGCTGCTCGCGCTCGGGCGTCAGGCGCAGACGCACCGCGACCTGATGCTCACCGGCCGCACGCACAACGTGCCCGCTCAGCCGACGACCCTCGGCAAGCGCCTGGCGATGTTCGGGCAGGAGCTGTTGCAGGCCTTCACCCGTCTCGAAGATCTCACGCGCCGCTATCCGGTGCGCGGACTGAAGGGCGCCGTCGGCACGCAGCTCGACCAGCTCACGCTGCTCGGCGGCAACGCCGAAAAGGTGGCCCAGCTCGAATCGCGCGTGCTCAAGCACCTCGGTTTCCACGCCTCGCTCGGCTCCGTCGGCCAGGTGTACCCGCGCAGCCTCGACTTCGAGGTCGTGTCGGCGCTGTACCAGATCGCCGCGTCGGCGGCCAGTTTCGCGACGACGATGCGCCTCATGGCGGGGCAGGGGCTGCTCACGGAGGGTTTCCAGGAGGGCCAGGTCGGCTCCTCCGCGATGCCGCACAAGATGAACGCCCGCAACTGCGAGCGCATCTGCGGCTTTGCCACGATCCTCAACGGCTATGTCGCGATGACCTCCGCGCTCGCCGGCCACCAGTGGAACGAGGGCGACGTGTCCTGCTCCGTGGTACGGCGCGTGGCGTTGCCCGATGCGTTCTTCGCGATCGACGGCCTCCTAGAGACCTTCCTCACCGTGCTGCGCCAGATGGATGTGTTTGCCGCCGTCATCGCCGCCGAGGCGGAGCGCAATCTGCCTTTCCTCTCCACCACCACGATCCTCATGGAGGCCGTGAAACACGGCGCCGGCCGCGAGACCGCCCACGAGGCGATCAAGGAGCACGCGCTCGCCGCCGCCAAAGCGCTGCGCTCCGGCCAGGAGCCCGATCTGCTCGGCCGCCTCGCCGGCGACAAGCGCATCGGCCTCGCCAAAAAACAGCTCCAGTCGATCCTCTCGGAAAGCAGCCGTTTCGTCGGCGCCGCGCCCGAGCAGGTCGACGCCATGGTCCGCGACGTGCAGCCGCTCGCCCGCCGCTATCGCGGTGCCGCCGATTATCGTCCCGGCAAGTTGCTCTAAAACGAAGGGTTGCCGCACAGAAAAACCGGGATTTCTTTTTCTTCACGAAAGGGAAATTTCGGTTGCCACTTCCCCCGGCGCTTCGTTTCCCTGAACCCTCTGATTTCTTCAACCATCGACCTTTATCATCATG
>LUYR01000097.1 GCA_001603335.1 Rhodospirillales bacterium Alpha_05
TGCTCTTCCGATCTTGATGGCGCTGATCGGCGTGGGCGTGGCGCTCGGCTACGCGCTCGGCTGGGGCGTTTCCGCCGCGCTCGGGGCGGCGTTCACCGCCAGGAACGGCGTCATCCTGCCGGTCGGGTTCCTGCCCGAGGATGGGATCGGGGCATTGGCGGTGCTGGGCTTCGCCGCGTTGCTCGCGGCGGTTCCGGCGTGGCGGGCGTATGCCGAGCCGACGGTCGAGGCGTTGCGCGCCTAGGCGTTGCCCGCGGTGGAGGAGAGCTTGGCGACGTCGATGCCGAGCTTGGCGATCGCCGCCTGCCATTTCTTCGCGGTGTCCTTGCCGAACAGCAGGGCGTCGTCGGCGGGCACCACCAGCCAGGCGTTCTCGCGCAGTTCCATGTCGAGCTGGCCCGAGCCCCAGCCGGAATAGCCCAACGCCATCAGGAACTGGCGCGGGCCGCGCCCTTCCGCCACGGCGCGGAGGATGTCGAGCGTCGCGGTGAGCGCGCGGCGGCTGTCCACCAGCATCGAGGACTCCGACATGAAGTCGGCGGAATGGAGGACGAAGCCGCGACCCGGCTCGACCGGCCCGCCGAAGTGAACCGGGACCTCGGCGCACGCCGGGGTGAGCGGGATATTGAGCTGCTCCATCAGGCGCGAGATCGGCATATCGACGAGTTCGCGGTTGAGCACCAGGCCCATCGCGCCTTCTTCCGAATGGGCGCAGAGGTAGACCACCGCATGTTCGAAGCGGGAATCCTCCATTCCGGGCATCGCCACGAGGCACTGTCCGGTGAGGTATTGCGGCGAGGATCGGTCTGCGACGGCCATGGGTCTCTCTGAACAACTCTTTTCTCCGCCAAGCATACGTGAGCCTGGCGGTTCAGGGCAAGGATGGCGGGGCGGAGGGCTTACTTGCGCGGCACCGCGGCGCGGGCAAGCGCGTCGCAGCGTTCGTTCTCGGCGTGGCCGTCATGGCCCTTCACCCAGGTCCAGGTGACGGTGTGGGGCTTCAACGCGGCGTCGAGGCGCTGCCAGAGGTCGACGTTCTTCACCGGCTGCTTCGCGGCGGTCTTCCAGCCGCGCGCCTTCCAGCCGTGAATCCACTGGGTCGCGCCCTTCATCACGTATTCGCTGTCGGTGAACAGCGCCACGGCGCAGGGGCGGGAGAGGGTTTCGAGGCCCGAGATCGCCGCCATCAGCTCCATGCGGTTGTTGGTGGTTTCCTTTTCGCCGCCGGAGAGTTCCTTCTCCACGCCCTTGCAGCGCAGGATCGCGCCCCAGCCGCCCGGCCCGGGGTTGCCCGAGCAGGCGCCGTCGGTGAACAGTTCCACTTCCGTCATCTTAGAGGCCATAGGCGCCGGGGCCCGAGATGCCGCGGTGGAAGCGGGCGATGCGCAGGTATTCGAGCGGGTCCTTCGGCCGCACCAGCGCGCCGACCGGGGTATTGAGCCAGTCGTAGAGCCGGGTGAGGAGGAAGCGCACCGCCGCGCCCCGCGCCAGCAGCGGCAGGGCGGCGGTTTCCGCCTCCGAGAGCGGCCGCACCGCCTGGTAGGCGGCAAGCAGGCGTTGCGCCTTGGTGACGTTGAACTCGCAGCCGGGCTCGAAGCACCAGGCGTTCATCGCGATCGCGAGGTCGTAGGCGTAAAGGTCGTTGCAGGCGAAGTAGAAGTCGATCACGCCCGAGACCGCGTCGCCACGGAAGAAGACGTTGTCAGGGAAGAGGTCGGCGTGGATCACGCCGCTCGGCAGGTCGCTCGGCCAGTGGCGCTCGAAGTCGGCGAGTTCGGCGGCGATCTCGGCGGCGAGGCCGGGCAGGACTTCGTCCGCCCGCGCGCCCGAGGCGTTGAACAGCGGCCGCCAGCCGGAGACGCTCAAGGAATTCGGCCGCACCGCCGGATAGTTCGCGCCCGCCAGATGCAATTGCGCCAACGCGCCGCCGACGCCCGCGCAGTGCGCGGCGGAGATGCGGCGGGGCGAAAGCCCCTTGAGGAAGCTGAACAGCGCCGCCGGACGGCCGGAGAGGGTGCGCAGCGCTTCGCCGTCGCGGCCCTTGATCGGCAGCGGGCAGGTGAGGCCGTTGCCCGCGAGGTGCTCCATCAGGCCGAGGAACCAGGGGAGGTCCGCCGGGTTCACCCGCCGTTCGTAGAGGGTGAGGATGTAGCTCTCGCCGTCGTCGGTCTGGACGAGGAAATTCGAATTCTCGACGCCTTCGGCGATGCCCTTGAACGACACCACGTCGGCGATGTCGTAGGCGGCGGCGAAGCCGGCGAGGTCTTCGTCGGTGACGTCGGTATAAACGGCCATGGGGAAACCTCTCGCTAGCGCCGCAAGGATATAGAACAACGGCGCAGCGATGGAAAGACTAAGACGCCTTGGAGGGCGCGCGGAGCATCGGCGGCAGCTTGAACACCACGTCCTCGATGGTGTGCTGCGCGGTTTCGACGGTGAGCGCGCGGCGGCTGCGCAAGGCATTCAGCACGCCTTCGACCAGCACTTCCGGTGCCGAGGCTCCGGCGGTGATGCCGAGCCGGGTGACGCCTTCGAGGTGCGCCCAGTCGATCTCTTCCGCGCCCTGGAGCAGGCGGGCTTGCGGGCATCCGGCCTTGGCGGCGACTTCGACGAGGCGGCGCGAGTTGGACGAATTCGGCGCGCCCAGCACCCACACCGCGTCGCACTCGGCGGCGATGGCGCGCACCGCGGCCTGGCGGTTGGTGGTGGCGAAGCAGATGTCCTCGCGCTTCGGCCCCTCGATCGCGGGGAAGCGGCGGCGGAGGATGGCGACGATGTCGCGGGTTTCGTCCACCGAAAGCGTGGTCTGGGTGACGAAGGCGAGCTTGTCGGGGGTCGCGGGCATCACGCTTTCGGCGTCGGCGCGGGTCTCGACGAGAATGATCTTCTCCGGCGGCACCTGGCCCATGGTGCCGATCACCTCGGGGTGGCCGGCGTGGCCGATGAGGATCACCTGATGCCCGGCGTCGGCATGGCGCGCCGCCTCGATGTGGACCTTGGCGACCAGCGGGCAGGTGGCGTCCATGTGCTTGAGGCCGCGCCGCGCCGCTTCGGCCGGGACCGCCTTCGGCACGCCGTGGGCGGAGAACACCACCACCTCGCCGTCGGGCACCGCGTCCAGTTCGTCGACGAACACCGCGCCCTTCGCCTCGAGGCTCTCGACGACGAAGCGGTTGTGGACGATCTCGTGGCGGACGTAGACCGGCGCGCCGTGGGTTTCGAGCAGGCGCTCGACGATCTGCACGGCGCGGTCGACGCCCGCGCAGAAGCCGCGCGGCGCGGCGAGGACGACGGTGAGCGGCGGCAGTTCGGCC
Organism: Rhodospirillales bacterium Alpha_05; assembly: GCA_001603335.1. Taxonomy (GTDB): domain Bacteria; phylum Pseudomonadota; class Alphaproteobacteria; order Rhodospirillales; family Rhodospirillaceae; genus Oleispirillum. The sequence goes on from LUYR01000097.1 coordinate 3,315, forward strand.
TGGGCGGTCATGGCGGTTCCTCTGCGATGTGTGGAGAGGATGTAGCAAAGCCCGGCGCGAATCGAAAGGGTGCGGAGCGGATTCGATGCGAAGCCGGTTGCCGCGGCCCCCGCCATCGGCTATCACCAAAACAGATTTTTCTCGCAAGGGGGCTTCCGATGCGCCGTCGTTTCACTCCGGGTTTTGCGGCGAAAGCCGTCGTGCGGACCGGGCTCGCCCTGGGGCTCGCGGCGGCGTTGTCGGGTTGCGGCATCTTCAAGGACAAGACCCCGCCGCCCCCGTGTCCGAAGATCCTGATCGATCGTGAAACCGCGAAGGCGACCCGCTTCGTCGGCAGCGGCACCGACCTCACCGACACCCTGCTCGAGACCGAGATCCAGAGCTACACCGGCGAATGCGTCGTCGACAAGGACGCCCAGGTGGTGAAGATGTCGCTGAGCGTGGTGTTCCAGGCGACCGTCGGTCCGGCGGCCAAGCCGCTCCCCGACGGCACGCGCAAGGCCAACTTCGCCTACTTCGTCGCGCTGCCCGACTTCTTCCCCCATCCGGCGGGCAAGCAGGTGTTCCAGACCGAAGTGGTGTTCCCGCCCAACGTCAACGCGGTGCGCTACCGCGACGGCGAGGTGACGCTGACGATTCCGTACTCGAAGGAGGTCGGGTCCGGCGATCTGCGGGTGTACATCGGCATGCAGCTCGACCCGAAGCAGCTCGAGTTCAATCGCAAGAGCCAGCCGCAGTTCTGAGCGCGGCCCCGCCGCCGTGCCGCGCTTGAAAAACCCGCTCCTACTCACACCTTATGAGGGTGACGGCAGGGCGTGATGTGAGTCATGCTTCCTTGCGGTTGAGGAGGACGCATGGCGCTCAGTGGTATCTCATGGTTCAAGGGCCATCGTCTCGCGACGCTCAGTTACGTCGTCGCGCTCTCCTTGATCGCCTCGCTCTCCGTCGGCACCCACGTCCTCATCGATTCCATCGTTCACGAGCAGGCAGCTACGGCAAAAGTGGTGAACGTTGCGGGTCGCCAGCGGATGCTGTCGCAGCGGATCGCCAGCCTCAGCCTTGAAATTTCGGAAGCCTCCTGGGGCGCGCGGCGCGACCGCCTGCTCGTCGACCTCGGCGAATCGATCGCGCTGATGGAGCACTCCTACCGCCTGTTGCGCCGCGGCGATGCGGAGGCCGGAGTCCCCTCGGCCGACAGCCCGCGGCTGCGGCGGATCTACGACGAGGAGCCGGTCAACCTCGCGATCCGCCTCGACTCCTTCCTCGGCCACGCGCGGGACTTCCTCTCCACCGCGACCCTCGGCGCGCCCGACATGGCGGCGCTCGATTCGGTGCGGACCGCAGCGCGGCGCAGCCTGCTCCAGAGCCTCGATGCGGCGGTGGTGGCGTATCAGGCGGACGCGGAGGATGCGATCGGCGAGTTGCGGCGGATTCTCTTCGGCGTGCTCGCGATGATGCTCGTCACCCTGGTCGGCGAGGCGATGCTGATTTTCCGCCCGCTGTTTCGCCGCCTCGCCGCGCGCGAGCAGCGTCTCGTCGAGCTCGCCGCCGATCTCGACCAGGCGCTCACTCTCAGCACTTCCGAGCTCCGCCTCGCCGGCAACATCATCCAGCACACCGCGGAGGGGATCGTGGTGATTTCCGCCGAGGGCCAAATCCTCTCGGTCAACCCCGCGTTTTGCGCGATCACCGGCTACAGCCGCGCCGAGGTTCTCGGCCAGCCGATGCAGATTCTGCGCACCGAAATGCAGGCCGCCTCCGTCTACGACGGCGTGTGGACCGTGGTTCGCGAGCAGGGCGGCTGGAGCGGCGAGCTCCTGTTGCGGCGCGCCAACGGCGACCCGTTCCTCGCCATGCTCGCGGTCAATCCGTTGAGCATCGAGCTCGCCGATACCGGTGCGGCGTTCGTCGCGATTTTCGCCGACATCACCGAGCTGCGGCGGAAGGACGAGACGATCGAGCATATGAGCTCGCACGACGCGCTCACCGGCCTGCCCAACCGCGAGCGGCTCTGGGACCTGCTCGGGCGGATGGTGCGCCGAACGATCGAGGACGGCGGCTTGCGCGCGGTGGTGTCGCTCGATTTCGATCGCTTCAAGGCGGTCAACGACAGCCTCGGCCATGCGATCGGCGACGCGGTCCTGCGCCAGGCTGCGGCCAGGATTTCCGCCCATCTCGGCAACGCCGAGGTGGTGGCCCGGATCGGCGCGGACGAATTCGTGGTGCTGCTCGAAGGCCTGCAATCGCCGGAAGAGTATGCGTTGGTGGTGGAGCAGCTGATCGTCGAGCTCTCCCGGCGCTACACCATCGGCGGCAAGACCGCGCGCCTCGGCGTGTCGGCGGGGATCGCGCTTTGCCTCGGAAACGAAGCGGGCAGCGCCGATCTCCTGCGTCAGGCGGGCAACGCGCGGATGCAGGCGAAGCAGAAGGGCGGCGGCGCCCAGTTCTATCGTCCCGACCTCGACGAGGCGATCTGTCGTCGCCTGCGGGTCGAGACGGCACTGCGCGAGGCGGTGGACGGCGGGCACTTCTACCTCGACTACCAGCCCAAGGTCGACCTGCGCAGCGGCGAGATGCGGGGCATGGAGGCGCTCCTCCGCTGGCGGCACGCCGAGTTCGGCATGGTTTCGCCGGCGGTGTTCATCCCGATGGCGGAAGAGATCGGGGTGATCCACAAGATCGGCGACTGGGTGCTCCGCGAATCCTGCGCCCAGGCGATACGGTTCCGCGACAAGGGGCTGCTCGCGTCGATCGCCGCCAACGTTTCGGCGCTACAGCTCCTGCGCGGCGATTTGCCCGACCGGGTTGCGGCGCTCCTGGAGGAGACCGGCATCGATCCGGCGCTGCTGCAACTGGAGCTGACGGAAAGTTCGATCATCCAGGAGCCCGAGGCGACCACCGCGCAACTCGAGCGGCTTCGCGCCATGGGGGTGCGGATCGCCCTCGACGACTTCGGCACCGGGTACTCCAGCCTGTCCTACCTGCGCACCTTGCCGATCGATTACGTCAAGATCGACCGCAGCTTCGTGATGCACCTCGAGGACGACGAAACCGACGTGACGGTGGCGAAGAGCATCGTCACCCTCGGCCATGCCCTCGACCTCAAGATCGTCGCCGAAGGGATCGAGACCGAGGGCCAGGCCGCGATTCTCAAGGCGATGGGATGCGATTTCGGGCAAGGCTATCTCTTCGCCCGGCCGCTTTCTCCCGAGCAGCTGTTCGCCTGGGCGGAGCATCGACCGCCGACGCGGCCGTTGCGGATCGTCACCTGAAGGCGGCGTGCCCCGAGTCGCGCGATTTCGAGGCGAAAATTCGGCGCCGCGCGCGCCGGGGGAGCCGCGCAATCCTTTTCACGTGAATCTCCCTTCATCGTCGACATCGGTTTGAGTAATCCGAACCCCACACCTACAACAAAGGGTGGGATTGGTGCCCTACCCACTTGCCTATTCGGGTGGTTCCGCCGTATTGTCTGAACCAGCGCGGGCGGCTGAGGGGCGTGCGCGCGGATTCCGACACGGTGTCGGAGTTGCCGGGGGCGGCCGGAGCGGGGCTCCACACGCCGAATGTCGTAAGGGTCGAGGATGTCCGGAAAAAAGCGGAAGTCAGTTCAGCGCAAAACCCCCATCGAAGTGATGATCGCCGAGAAGAACCCGTTGCTCCAAAGCGGGTTGATCCGGCTGTTCGCCGCCGATGAACGGTTCGTGCTGGTCTCCATGGCGCCCGACGGCGAGCGCTTCCTGACCGCGGCGGAGAACATCCGCTTCGACGTCGGCGTGATCGGCTGGGAAATGCCGTACCTCGCGGGCCGCGGCGTGCTCGAGGCGTTCCTGCGCAAGGAACGGAATTCTCGTCTGATCGTTTATACCGGGTCGTCCAACCCGTCGATCCCTGTCGAGGCGGAAATGCTGGGTGCCTGGGGCTTTTGCTCCAAGTCGGACCCCGGCGCGAACCTGCTGGAAACCATCGCCGCCGTCGCCGACGGTCGCAAGGTTTTCCCGTTCGTCGCATCCGCCCGAGCGGTGAACGACCCGTTGGCGGCGCTCACCCCGCGCGAGCGCGAACTCTTGACCGCGCTTGCAGGCGGCATCACCAATGCCCAAATCGCCAAGCGGTTCGATATTTCGCTCAACACGGTCAAATTCCATCTCAAGAATCTCTACGAGAAGCTGAGCGTCGAAAATCGCTCGCAAGCGGTGGCGTTCTATTTGAGCAGCCGGAAGGTGGTGTAGGCCACGCCGGCTGGGTGGGAGTCCGGGTCGGGAGGCGTTTTACGCCCTTCGCGTTGGGACTTGCGCCAAAGCCGGGGGTGCGGTATCCCCGCGCCTCTGTAATGCCTGCCGAGGCGAGAGCCTGCCGGAATGGGTGTCCCGAAGCGGCCCGGAACCCGTCTCCCGGAATTGAAATCCCCGCAAGGGGGAACCTGGGCCGCCCAAGCCGTTCGCGCGACCGGACGGCGTCATAGACGGGGGATAAAAATGGTGCATCGTCCGATTCAGCAGCGGACGCCTTTGTTCGCCTACAGCCTGCGCAACGTCACCGAGGCCGCCGCGCTCGCGGCCTACGACTGGGTTGGCCGGGGCGACAAGAACAACGCCGACGGCGCCGCCGTCAACGCGATGCGCCGGGAGCTGAACGCCCTGCCGATCGAAGGCACGGTGATCATCGGCGAAGGCGCGAAGGACGAAGCCCCCGAGCTCTACTGCGGCGAAGCGATCGGCCTGGCGCGGCATCGCGCCAAGTTCGACATCGCGGTCGACCCGGTCGAGGGCACGAGCTACACCGCGCTCGGCCTCGCCAACGCGCTCTCGGTGATCTCGATGGCGCCGAAGGGCACGATGTTCGACCCCGGCCCGTCGTACTACATGGAAAAGATCGCGGTGCCGAAGGAGGCCAAGGGCCTCATCGACCCCGAGGCGCCGACCGCGGAAAAGCTCCGCGTGCTCGCCCGCGCCCTCGACAAGAAAGTGAGCGAACTCACCGTCTTCCTGCTCGAGAAGCCCCGCCACAAGACGCTCTGCGAGGAAATCTACGCCGCGGGCGCACGCTGCTCGCTGTATCCGGCGGGCGACGTGATGGGCGGTTTGCTGGCCGCCTTCCCGGATTCCGGCGTCGACATGCTGCTCGGCACCGGCGGCACGCCTGAAGGCATCCTCACCGCCTGCGCGCTCCGCGCCCTCGGCGCGGACTTCATGGGCCGCTTCAATCCGCAGTCCGAGGCGGAAAAGAAGGTGATCGCCGAGTTCGGTCTCCAGACCGAAAAGTGGATGATGCTCGACGATCTGGTGTCGTCGGATCAGGTGTTCTTCTGCGCGACCGGCGTGACCGACGGCATCCTCGTCGACGGCGTCACCGTCGAGGACAATTTCGCGCGGACCCAGACCCTGATGATCAGCGGCCCCTACGGCGAACGCCAGGTGCTGACCAGCTATCACTTGGTGGAGCCCGACTGACCGTCGGCCTCCCGCGTTTCTTGTTGGAATAAGGAAGACTCCCGCGATGACGACTGAGACCTCGGCGCCGACCGCCGTTTCCCATGCCCGGTTGGCGAACGCCGTCCGTTTCCTTGCCGCCGACGCGGTGCAGAAGGCCAACTCAGGCCACCCCGGCATGCCGATGGGCATGGCCGACGTCGCCACCGTGCTGTTTTCCAAGTTCCTGAAGTTCGACCCGCAGGAACCGAAGTGGCCGGATCGCGACCGCTTCGTTCTCTCCGCCGGTCACGGCTCGATGCTGCTCTACGCGCTCCTCTACCTCACCGGGTATGAGGACGTGACCATCGACGAGATCAAGAACTTCCGCCAGATGGGCGCGCGCACCGCGGGGCATCCGGAATACGGCCACATCTCGGGCGCCGAGACCACCACCGGTCCGCTCGGCCAGGGTATCGCCACCGCCGTCGGCATGGCGCTGGGCGAGCGGATGATGAACGCCCGCTTCTCCGACGCGGCGGTCGACCACTACACCTACGTGATCTGCGGCGACGGCTGCCTGATGGAAGGGATCAGCCAGGAAGCGATCTCGCTCGCCGGGCACCTCAAGCTCAACAAGATGATCGTCCTTTGGGACGACAACGGCATCTCCATCGACGGCAAGATCGAGCTCTCCTCGACCGAGGACCAGTTGGCGCGCTTCGAGGCCGCCGGTTGGGCCGCCTGCCGCATCGACGGCCACGATCCGGAAGCGATCGCCGCCGCGATTGCCGCCGCGCAGGAGTCCGACAAGCCCTCCCTGATCGCCTGCCGCACCGTGATCGGCAAGGGCGCGCCGACGATGTGCGGCACCCATAAGGTCCACGGCGCGCCGCTCGGCGACGCCGAGATCGCCGCCGCCCGCGTCGCCTGCGAATGGCCGCACGCCGCGTTCGAGACGCCGGAAGACGTTCTCGACGCGTGGCGCAGCTTCGGCATCAAAGGCAGTGCGTTGCGGATGAGCTGGGAAGCGCGGATGACCTTCCTCGACGAAGCCCGCTACGAGGAATTCCGCCGTCTCGACGCCGGCGAAATGCCGCGCGGCTGGCGCTCGGCGGTCAACGCCCACAAGCAGGCGCTGTCGGAAGCCAAGCCGAAGGTCGCGACCCGCAAGGCGAGCCAGGACGTCCTCGCGGTGCTGGCGAAGGAAATCCCCGAACTCATCGGCGGCTCCGCCGACCTCACCGGCTCGAACCTCACCAAGGTCGACGGCCAGCAGCCGGTGAAGCCGGGCGACTACGCCGGCAGCTATATCCACTACGGCATCCGCGAGCACGAAATGGCCGCGGCGATGAACGGCCTCGCGTTGCACGGCGGGATGATCCCGTACGGCGGCACCTTCCTGGTGTTCACCGACTATCTCCGTCCGGCGATGCGCCTGTCGGCGCTGATGGGCCTGCGCGTCGTCTACGTGATGACCCATGACTCCATCGGTCTCGGCGAAGACGGCCCGACCCACCAGCCGGTCGAGCACCTCGCCGCGATGCGTGCGATGCCCAATCTCCTGGTGATGCGCCCGGCCGACGCGGTGGAAACCGCCGAATGCTGGGCCGCCGCGCTCGATCAGGAAAAGCGCCCGTCGGTGCTCGCCCTGTCGCGCCAAAACCTGCCGACGCTGCGCACCGAGCACACCGTCGAGAACCGCTGCGCCAAGGGCGGCTACGTCATCGCCGAGGCTCCGGCTGAGCGCGCCGCGACCCTGATCGCCACCGGCTCGGAAGTCGCTCTCGCGGTGGAAGCGGCCAAGGCGCTCAACGCGGACGGCATCTCCACCGCGGTGGTCTCGCTGCCCTGCTGGGAGCTGTTCGACGAGCAGCCCGCCGCCTACCGCACGTCCGTGCTCGGCAACACCGGCGTTCGCGTCGCGATCGAGGCGGCCACCGGCTTCGGCTGGGAGCGCTACGTCGGCCTCGAAGGCGGCATCGTCGCGATGCCCGGCTTCGGCGCGTCGGCCCCGGCGGAAAAACTCTTCGAACACTTCGGCTTCACCGTGGACAATGTCGTCCGTACGGTGAAAGATCGCATCAGCCATTAAACCGGAGCGCGGCCCCTCGACGGGCCGCATCCCCCGCTCAAACTTGGACAGGACAGTGGAGGAAAGATACCCATGGCAATGATCTCCCTGCGACAACTGCTGGACGACGCGGCCGAGCACGGCTATGGCGTTCCCGCCTTCAACGTGAACAATCTCGAGCAGATCCTGGCGATCATGAACGCGGCGAAAAAAGCCGACGCGCCGGTGATCCTCCAGGCCAGCCGCGGCGCGCGCCAGTACGCCGGCGACGTCATGATCAAGCACATGATCATGGGCGCGATCGAGATGTACCCGAACATCCCGGTGTGCATGCATCAGGACCACGGCAACAACCTCGCCACCTGCCTCTCGGCGGTCACCGCGGGCTTCACCTCGGTGATGCTCGACGGCTCGCTGATGGAAGACGGCAAGACCCCGTCGTCGTACTTCTACAACGTCGAAACCACCACCGCGGTCACCGAGGTCGCGCACCTCATCGGCGTCTCGGTCGAAGGTGAACTCGGCTGCCTCGGCTCGCTCGAAACCGGCAAGGGCGACAAGGAAGACGGCCACGGCTTCGAAGGCGTGATGGACCGCGCCGCGCTCCTCACCGACCCGGCCCAGGCGGCCGACTTCGTCGCGCGCACCCGCGTCGATGCGCTCGCCGTCGCCATCGGCACCTCGCACGGCGCCTACAAGTTCTCGCGCAAGCCGGATGGCGACATCCTCGCGATGGACGTGATCAAGGCGATCAACCACCGCCTGCCGACCACCCACCTAGTGATGCACGGCTCCTCCTCGGTGCCGCAGGACCTCCAGGACATCATCAACCAGTACGGCGGCAAGATGCCCCAGACCTTCGGCGTTCCGGTCGAGGAAATCGTCGAAGGCATCAAGTACGGCGTGCGCAAGATCAACATCGACACCGACAACCGGATGGCGATGACCGGCATGATCCGCAAGGTGTTCGCCGAGGATGCGAGCGAGTTCGATCCGCGCAAGTACCTGAAGCCCGCGATCGCGGCGATGGAAAAGCTCTGCCTCGAACGCTACGAAGCCTTCGGCACCGCCAACCGCGCCTCGAAGATCAAGCCGATCCCGATGGCCGACATGGCGCGCCGTTACGCGGCCGGCGAACTCGACCAGAAGATCCGCCCCGCCTCCGCAGTCAATCCGGCGTCGGAGCCGATCATCGGGATCTAATCCCGAGCTTCATATTCGTCCCTGCGCGGGGCGGCCCTCCGGCCGCCCCGTTCGTTATCTCCCGGAGCCCGTGCTGAAATGACCGTCAAGATCGCCCCGTCCATCCTCTCCGCCGACTTCGCCAAGCTGGGCGAGGAGGTTCGCGCCATCGACGCCGCCGGGGCCGACTACATCCACATCGACGTGATGGACGGCCACTTCGTCCCCAATCTCACCTTCGGCCCGCCGGTGATCAAGGCGATCCGCCCGCACACCAGCCGCCCGTTCGACGTCCACCTGATGATCGAACCGGTCGACCCGTTGATCCCGGCCTTCGCCGACGCGGGCGCGGACATCATCACCGTCCATGCCGAAGCCACCCGCCACCTCGACCGCTCGCTCCAGCTGATCAAGAGCCTCGGCAAGAAGGCAGGCGTCTCGCTCAATCCCGCGACCCACGAATCCGTGATCGCCTACATCCTCGACAAGCTCGACCTGATCCTGGTGATGAGCGTCAACCCGGGCTTCGGCGGCCAGTCGTTCATCGACAGCCAGGTGGAAAAAATCGCCCGGATCAAAGCGATGATCGGCAGCCGAAACATCGAGCTGCAGGTCGACGGCGGCATCAACGCCAAAACCGCCAAGCTCGTCACCGCGGCGGGCGCGAACGTCCTCGTCGCGGGTAGCGCGGTGTTCCAGACGCCGGACTATGCCGCCAACATTGCCGCGTTGCGGTAAGGCTTAAGACGAAGGGGAAAGACGAGGGGACTCGGTCCCCTCGACCCCATGTGTTTTGGTTTTTGCGCGAAGCGCGACAAAGCCATCACGCCGCGTGACGGTAGATTGCGGTGACGCGCGAAAAACTTAAGGGGTCTGGGGCCCTCCCTCCGGGGGATTTCCGCATTCAAGAATGCCCACTGGGCATTCCTGTCGCCGTCGGCGACCATGCTCCAATCCCCAGCGGGACCGGGCAGAGCCCGGTCTTTTTGTTTTCAGGGCATGAACCCTTGCAACACGAGCTTGCCGATGGTGCTGCCGGATTCGAGGCGGTCGTGGGCATTGGCGATGGGTTTCGGCAGGATCGGGCCGAGGATTTCGCGCAGGGTGGAGCGGAGTTTTCCCGCGTCGGTGAGTTCGGCGATGCGGTTGAGGATTTGGCCCTGGGCGTCCATGTCCGGGGTTTGGAACATCGAGCGGGCGAACATGAACTCCCAGTGCAGCGACGCGGACTTGCGCTTGAAGAGCATCGGGTCGAGGTGTTCGGGGTCGTCGATGATCCCGACCTTGCCTTGCGGGGCGAGGACTTCGGCGATCGCGGCCTGGTGTTTGTCGGTCTGGGTGAGCGCGGCGACGTAGTGGGCCGGGCCGAGCTTGGCTTCGGCGAGGGCCTGGTCGAGGGGCTGGCTGTGGTCGACGACGTGGTGGGCGCCGAGTGTGGTGCACCAGTCGCGGGTTGCGGGGCGGGAGGCGGTGGCGATCACCGTGAGCTTGGTGAGCTGGCGGGCGATCTGGATCAGCATCGAGCCGACGCCGCCCGCGCCGCCGACGATCAGCAGGTTGCCGGTGGTGTTTTCGCGTAACCCGAGGCGGTCGAACAGGAGTTCCCATGCGGTGATCGCGGTGAGCGGCATCGCGGCGGCTTCGGCGAAGCTGAGCGACTTCGGCTTGCGGCCGACGAGGCGTTCGTCGACGAGATGGAATTCGGAATAGCAACCCGGGCGGTCGAGCGCACCGGAGTAGAACACTTCGTCGCCGACCTGGAAGCCGGTGACGGTGGAGCCGACAGCATCGACCACGCCCGAGACGTCCCAGCCGAGGATCTTGGGCGCGCCGCCTTCCGGATTCACCCGCATGCGGATCTTGGTGTCCACCGGGTTGATCGAGATCGCGCGCACCGCGACGCGCAGGTCGCGCGGGCCGGGTTCGGGCATCGGCAGTTCGACGCAGGCGAATGCGTTCGGGTCGGTGGCGGGGAGGGAGCGGGTGTAGCCGACGGCTTTCATGTCTTGCCTCGCGATTGATTGCGGAGTGGGTACGCCCGATATTGCATCTATAGGCATAACCGACAATATGATATAATTCTGCACATACTATCCGTTTGTATACTGTGAGGCGGCGATGACGGGAAAAACCAAACGCTACGACTGTGCCCCCGGCTGCCCGGTCGAGGCGGCGCTCGACGTCATCGGCGGCAAGTGGAAGGCCGTGATTCTCTACCATTTGGGCAAGGGCGGCCTGCGCTTCGGCGCGTTGCAGCGCAGGTTGAACGGCATCACCGCGCGGATGCTGACGCGCCAATTGCGCGAGCTTGAGGCGGACGGCCTGGTGGTGCGTACCGTGCATGCGGTGGTGCCGCCGCGCGTCGATTACGCGCTTTCGGCCGACGGTGCGACCCTCCAGCCGGTCATCGACACGCTCTATGCCTGGGGCAAGCTGCGGCAGGAGAAGGCCGCCCAGGCGGCCTGATCTCCCTCGGTTGCTCAGCGGTTGTGCGGCGCGGGATGCTGCGGCAGGTCGAGGTGGCCGCGCACCACGTTGAGGTATTGCTGCACCGCGACGGTGTCGCCTTCCGCGCACTTCTGCTTCGCCATCCTGAGCGCGTCGCCGATTCCCTGGTTGCCGTTGCTCTGCATCGCCATCGGATACATCGCATCCCACGCTGCCTGGACCTGGGCGACGTCGTCGGCGCACGCCGGGGCGGCGGCGAAGGCGGGCGTGCCGAAGCCGACCGCGAGGGCGAGGGCGGGGATGGCGGCGAGGGAAAGCTTGCTGAACATGTCGATCTCCGTGT
>LUYR01000098.1 GCA_001603335.1 Rhodospirillales bacterium Alpha_05
CCTGCCCCCCGGCGGCGCGGCGCGCGGCAGTTCGGAAGCGCCGCCCGAACCCCCGGCGCAGGACTACCCCCTCGGTCAGGCGCGCGCTCAGATGCACGAAACCTACATCGTCGCCCAGACGCCGGATGGCCTGGTGGTGGTCGACCAGCACGCCGCGCACGAGCGTATCGTGCTCGAACGGATCAAGGCCGACATGGCTGCGAGCGGGGTGAAGACCCAGGTGCTGCTGCTGCCGGAAGTGGTGGACCTCGACGAAGCCGGGGCGACGCGGATTGCCGAGCGCTGCGCCGAGCTCGCCGCCTTCGGCCTGGTGGTCGAGCCGTTCGGCGCGGATGCGGTGGTGGTGCGGGAGGTTCCGGCGATCCTGGGGGCGACCGACGTTGCCGGATTGATCAAGGACGTCGCCGACAGCCTCGCGGAATGGGACGACGCCACCGCGCTCTCCGATCGCCTCGACCGCATCCTCGCCACCGTCGCCTGCCACGGCTCGGTGCGTGCCGGGCGCAGGCTCTCGGTGGAGGAGATGAACGCGCTCTTGCGTCAGATGGAGCGCACGCCGCGCGCCGGGCAGTGCAACCACGGCCGCCCGACCTGGGTGGAGCTGAAACTCGGCGATATCGAAAAGCTATTCGGCCGCTGACGCCGCCGCGCGCTCGGCGCGCCTTGCCGCGAGCTTGTCCCGCTCGATGTCGGGCAGGAACGCGGTGAGCAGGCCGAGCGCGGGCAGGAACGAGCAGACCACGTAGACGAAGCGGATCCCCTGCCAGTCGGCGAGTTGCCCCAGCGCCGCCGCGCCCAGGCCCGCCAGCCCGAACGACGCGCCGAAGAACAGGCCGGCGATGGTGCCGACCTTGCCCGGCACCAGCTCCTGCCCGTAGACCACGATCGCCGAGAACGCCGAGGCGAGGATCAGCCCGATCAGCACGGTGAGGATCGGCGTCCAGAACAGGTTGGCGTAAGGCAGGATCAGGGTGAACGGCAGCACGCCCAGGATCGAGCACCAGATCACCGCCTTGCGGCCGACGCGGTCGCCCACCGGACCGCCGATCAGCGTGCCCGCCGCCACTGCGCCGAGGAAGACGAACAGGTAGATCTGGGATTCGCGCACGCTCACGCCGAAGGTGTCGATCAGGTAGAAGGTGTAGTAGCTGCTGATCGAGGCCATGTAGACGTGCTTCGAGAACACCAGGGTCAGCAGCACGGCGATGGTGACCAGCACCTTTTTGCGCGGCAGTCCCGGCCCGGCGGCCACCGCCGCGGCCTTCTTCACCGCGTTGACCCGCGCCTCGGCGTACCACTGGCCGACACGATAGAGAATCATCGCCCCGATCGCCGCGGCGGCGGAAAACCACGCCACCGAACCCTGGCCGTTGGGCACCACGATCAGCGCCGCGAGCAACGGCCCGAACGCCTGGCCCGAACTGCCGCCGACCTGGAACACCGACTGCGCCAAGCCGAAGCGCCCGCCCGAGGCCATCCGCGCGACGCGCGAGGATTCCGGGTGGAACACCGACGAGCCGACGCCGATCACCGCCGCGCCGACGAGCAGCAAGGCGTAGCTCCCGGCGGAGGCGAGCAGCAGCAGGCCGATGAAGGTCGAGACCATGCCCGCGACCAGGGAAAACGGCTTGGGGTGTTTGTCGGTGTAGAATCCGATGAGCGGCTGGAGCAGCGACGCGGTGAACTGGAAGGCGAGGGTGAGCATGCCGATCTGGCCGAAGTCGAGGCCGTAGTCGCGCTTCAGCATCGGATACATCGCCGCCAGGAGCGACTGCATCATGTCGTTCAGCATGTGGCAGAAGCTGAGCGCGGCGAGCACGGAAACGGCGGTGGTACCGGCGACTGCGGACGAGGAGCGCACCCTGGTTCTCTCCCGATCTGGGTTGAGATCCAGTGCTGTCATATTCGGGGTTGGTTCGCAATCGCGAATGCGAATCCCACCCCTTCCGCCGCCGCAGCCCTGCCACGAAAATTTCACAGAGGTTTGCGTAAGCGCCCACGCTGCCCCATATCCCAGAAATCCACGAAAATTATTGGTCTTTGTCGCGTTATGTCCTGGCGTTCATTCCTAGGAGGCACCGCGCATGTTGTTTGAAGCCTTTATGCGTCGTCTGATCCGGTTCGGCGACCTCACCATCGTGCGGCCCGACGGCTCGTCCTTCCGCATCGAAGGCAAGCCCTTCGCCCACCTTCCGCCCGAATCCCGCCCCGGCCCGATGCGGCTGCGATTCAACGACGCCAAGGTGCTCCGCCGTCTGCCGTTCTCGCCCGCCCTCGCCTTCGGCGAGGCCTACATGGACGAAGGCGTGACGATCGAGGAGGGCACACTCGGCGACCTGATCGCGACCTTCATGATCAACGCGCAGAGCGAACCCACCGCCTATTCGCGCCTGCGCGCCACCCTCGGGCGGCTGGCGCGGGTGTTCCACCAGTACAACCCGATCCCGAAATCGAAACAGAACGTCGCGCACCACTACGACCTCTCGCCCGAGATGTACGAGATGTTCCTCGACGCCGACCGGCAGTACTCCTGCGCCTACTTCCCTACCGGCAACGAATCCCTCGAGGCGGCGCAGGCGGCGAAAAAGCGCCACATTGCCGCCAAGCTCCTGCTCGAACCCGGCCAGAGCGTGCTCGACATCGGCTGCGGCTGGGGCGGCATGGCGCTCTACCTCGCGCGGAACTTCGACGTCTCGGTCACCGGCATCACCCTATCCGAGCAGCAACTCGCGGTGGCGCAGAAGCGCGCCGCCGCGGCGGGCCTTTCCGATCGGGTGAGGTTCAAGCTGATGGACTACCGCGAGATCACCGAGCGCTACGACCGGATCGTCTCGGTGGGAATGTTCGAGCACGTCGGCGCGCGCTACTACCCGGCCTATTTCGGCGCGGTGCGCCGCGCCCTCGCCGACGACGGCGTCGCGTTGATCCACACCATCGGCCGCACCGATCCGCCCGGCGCGACCAACCCGTGGCTGCGGAAATACATCTTCCCCGGCGGCTACTGCCCGGCGCTCTCCGAGATCATGACCGCCATCGAGGCCGAACAGCTCGTCACCTGCGACATCGAGGTGCTGCGCGTCCACTATGCGGAAACCCTGAAGCACTGGCACCGCCGCTTCCAGGCGCACCGCGCCGAGATCGCCGCGATGCTCGACGACCGCTTCTGCAGGATGTGGGAGTTCTACCTCGTCGGCTCGGAGATGGCCTTCCGCCACGAAAGCCAGGTGGTGTTCCAGGTGCAGCTGTCGCGCTCGAAGACGGCGGTGCCCGAAACCCGCGACTACATCGCGGCGTTCGAAGCGCACCAGCAGCTGCCGATCGCGGTCTGAATCCCAAACAAACGGGGCATCCCCAAGGGGACGCCCCGTTGCCGCCGGGCGGTTCTGGTGGGCTCAAGCGACCATCAGATGCCAGCGGCTCGATTCCGCGCTCGCGGTGGACTTTCCGGCACGCGCCGCTTCCTTGCGGCGGCGGCCTTCGGCGTCGGCGATTTTCAACGCACCCGCGACCACCATCGGCGAGATCTCGTGGGGTTCGTTGTGGATGGTTTCGCCGGTCGCGCAGGCGGCGTCGGCAACCCGCATCAACTCCGCATCGGTGACCTCGCCGAGGCCGATGTCGGCGAGCGTGGTCGGCAAACCGACCGCCTCGCAGAACCCGAACACCTGATCGATCATAGCAGGTGTCTGGTCGGTGATAAACAGCGCCGCGAGCACGCCGATGGCGACCTTCTCGCCGTGCCAATAGGCGTGGGTTTGCGGCAGCGCGGTGAGGCCGTTGTGGATCGCATGGCAGGCGCCGAGGCCGCCGCTCTCGAAGCCGAGGCCGGAGAGCAGGGTGTTGGCCTCGACGATGCGTTCGAGCGCAGGCGTCACCGCACCGGACTCCGCCGCCCGCAACGATAGCGGCCCGAACTCCATCAGGGTGTCGAAGCAGAGCCGCGCCAGGGCGTAGGCGGTCATCGTGCCGACCCGCCCGGTCATGTTGCCCGCGCGGGCGATGCGGCAGCTTTCCGCCTCGAACCAGGTGGAAAGCGCGTCGCCCATGCCGGAGGAGAGGAAGCGCGCCGGGGCGCGGGCGATCACCTGGGTGTCGACCAGCACCACGTCGGGGTTCTTCGGCAGCACCAGATAGCGGGCGAACTCGCCCTTTTCGGTATAGATCACCGACAGCGCGCTGCACGGCGCGTCGGTGGAGGCGAGGGTCGGCACGATCACCACCGGCAATTCGGCGGCGTGCGCCACCGCCTTCGCGGTGTCGAGCGCCTTGCCGCCGCCGATGCCGACGACGACCTCGGATTGCGCGCGGTGCGCGGCGGCGACC
The DNA here is from genome assembly GCA_001603335.1 of Rhodospirillales bacterium Alpha_05. Lineage (GTDB taxonomy): Bacteria > Pseudomonadota > Alphaproteobacteria > Rhodospirillales > Rhodospirillaceae > Oleispirillum. The sequence continues at coordinate 4,324 of LUYR01000098.1, forward strand.
AGACGTTCGATCTCGGCATCGCAGCACTCGCGCCCGAAGATCTCGACGGAAGCCGACACGTGCCCCTTGAGGGACGCATCGACGGCGTCGCCGAGATCGCGCGCGGCGCTCGGGCTTTCCAAGACCAACGCCCGTTTGCCGAGACGCGCGGTTTCCTCGCCAAGGACGGACAGCGCGCCCGCGCCTTGTACGTACCGGTTGGGGAAAATCGCTGTGGTGAGCATGGGGGAACCCCCTTTTCCAAAGACAGTCGGCCTTGGAGCCAGGATACGCCCACCCTCAGGTTTATGACCCTACTTTTTCAGCGGCTTTTTCCGCTTACGAAAACCGGCCGGAATTCAAGCGGGTATGGGGGCGGCGCGCGACCGGCGCGGGCCGCCGCATCGCGCACGGATAAAACCCTTGGGTTGAATCGTGTCGCCGAGTCTCAGGCGTAGCGGAGGAAGG
>LUYR01000099.1 GCA_001603335.1 Rhodospirillales bacterium Alpha_05
GAGCGACGACACCGCGACCACCGGCAGCAGGCGGCCCTGGCGCAACACCGCCGCCGCGAGATTGCGGCTGCCGTCGCGGTTGGCGTGGAGGAATGCGGCGTCGTTCGCCGCCTTGATCGCCCCGGCGGCATGGACCACAACGTCCACGCCGCCGAGCAAGGCATCCAGCGCGGCGGCGTTGTCGAGGTCGCCGAGGACGGTGTCTTCGGCGGGCAGGTCGGGCCGCGGTCGGCGGCTGAGATAGCGAATTCGCCACCCGGCGGCGTCTAGCGCCCGGGCGATGTGCGGTCCGAGAAATCCAGTGCCTCCGGTGAGAGCGACGCAGCCACCGGATGGATTCATTGGGCCGCGTCCAGGCGGAGCGTCCCCTCGAGATAGGCCTTGCGGGCATTGCCGCGGCGCAGCTTGCCCGAGGAGGTGAGCGGCAGCGCGTTGTTCGGCACGAGGTCGACGTGCACCGCGATGCCGTAGCTCTTGCGCAGCGTGGTCGAGACCGACTGCATCAGGTTCTGGCGCATGTCGGGGTCGGAGGAGCGGCACTGCACCAGCACCACCACCTGTTCCTCGTCGGCGTGCGGATTTTCCACCGAGAACGCCGCGACGTCGCCGGGGCGGACGTTTTCCACCTGCTCGGCGCAGTATTCGAGATCCTGCGGCCAAAGGTTGCGGCCGTTGATGATGATCAGGTCCTTGGAGCGGCCGGTGATCACCAGCTCGTCGCCGATGCGGTAGCCGAGGTCGCCGGTGTCGAGCCAGCCGTCGACGCCGAGCACCGCGGCGGTTTCGCCCGGGCGGCGGTCGTAGCCCGACATCAGGCTCGGGCCGCGCACGAAGATCTGGCCGACCTGGCGTTCGGGCAGGGCCTGGCCGTCTTCGCCGCGGACTTCGACGACGTGGTCGGGAATCACCCGGCCGCAGATCATGAATTCGCGCTGGCGCAGGTTGGCGGCGGCGGCGGGAACCGCGCGGCGGCGGGTTTCGAGCTCGATCGAATCGACGCGGTCGGTGCGCACGCCGCGCCCGAGTTCGCAGAAGGTCACCGCGAGGGTGGTTTCGGCAAGGCCGTAGCTCGGCACGAACGCCGCGCCGTCGAAGCCCACCGGCGCGAACGCCTTTTCGAAGTCGCGCAGCACCTGCGGGCGGATCATGTCGCCGCCGATCCCGGCGACGCGCCATTTCGACAGGTCGACGTCGGGCATCTGGCCGGTGGAAACGCGCTTGGCGCAGAGGTCGTAGCCAAAGCTCGGGCTATAGCTGATCGTGCCGCCGTTGGCGTCCATCAGGCGCAGCCAGTTGAGCGGGCGGCGGGCGAAGTCGCGGGTGGCGAGGTAGTCGACCGAGAGCTGCGACACCATCGGGGTGAGCAGGAAGCCGACCAGGCCCATGTCGTGATAGAACGGCAGCCACGAGATGCCACGGTCGCCCTCGCGGACGTCGAGGCTCGCTTCGGCGATGCCGAGGGTGTTCGCCATCAGCGCACGGTGGGTGATGGTGATGCCTGCGGGGGAGCGGGTGCTGCCCGAGGAGAATTGCAGGTAGCTCACCGCTTCCGGATCGGTGGGCAGAATCTCGAAGGCGGCCTCGGGAAGGGCCGCCAGATCCGCCGCGGTGCCGAAGAAGCGCAGCTCCAGGCCTTCGGCGGCCTGGGCCAGCCAGCCGCCGACCCATGCGGGAGCGATCGCCGCGCCGACCTGTGCCTCGACGATCATGTGGCGGATCTGCTGCACGTAGGCATCCTGGCCGCCGAACGCGAGCGGCAGCGGCATCGGCACCGGGATCAGGCCGCCATACTGGCAGGCGGCGAAGGCGATGACGAAGTCGGCGTCGGTTTCCGCCACCAGGGCGACGCGGTCGCCGGGCTGCATTCCAAGGCCGCGCAGCTTGCCCGCCACGGCGATCGCCTGGGTGCGCAGCTCGCTGTAGGGGAGCGCCGCGACCAGCGCCATGCGGTCGGAATAGAAGTTGAGGCCGCTCTGACCGGTGGCGGCGTAGTCGATCGCCTCGGTCAGGGACGAGAACCGGAATCTCCGCGGAATGCCGCTCGCCGTCGGGGTCGCAACCAGTGGAGCGACGGCGGTTTCGAAGTCATCGGCGGCGGTCAATTGGGCGGAAAAGGTCAAGGTGTGACACCCTCAACAGATTGAGAACACGACGCGGAGGTCGACGGGAACCAGAACGTCACCGCGGCAAATTGCAATACAACCGTAAGAATCGCAATCGTCATTGCTGCGAACCCGGCGCCGTTGAAGCCGAGCCATGGCAGCATCAGGAACAAAAGTGGCAAGTAAACGACGGTCGCGACCGTCTGGATACCGAGGGCAACCGACGGATGCCCCAGCGAAATCAAGGTCGGCTCGAGCACGAACGCGGAAATCCGGATCAACGCCCCCGCGCTCAGGAGGAGCATCACGGTGTAGGCGCCGTCGGCCTGATCGCCACCGATGATGTCGAGAATGATCGGGCCGATCGCCGCCAGCAGACCGAATCCGCCGAGGGCGCCGAGCGAGGAGATCATCAGGGCGCGGCGGTTGAACTGCCGCAGCAGGGCAAAATCCCGCGCCGCGGCGAGGCGCGCGAGTTCGGGGTAGATCACCGGGGTCATCAGCTTGAGCGGCTTGGCGAGCGCCTCGGCGATCTGCTGCGCGATGCGGAACAAGCCCGCCTCGGTGGCGTCGATTGCGCCGCCGATGATGATCGTGGCGATGTGGGTGCGGGTGAGCTTCAAAGTCGAGTTGAAGTTGGTCGACCAGACGAAGCTCCAGATCCCGGGGAACTGCGCTTTGATCGGCAGCGCCGGGGTCGGCGTCGGATTGGTCCCCCAGACGCGGCGGCGGCGGATTTCGCGCCACGCGAGGAACCCGCAGGTGCTGCCGCTCGCGATCACCGACAGCGCCCAGACCAGCACGAACGCGGCGAGGCCGCCGCCGAAGACGAAGATCGCCAGCGCGCCGATCAGGCGCACCACGGCTTCGACGTTGTCTTCGAGAAGCAGCAGGTCGAAGCGGTCGAACAGGCGCAGCAGGCCGTTCGGGCTGCCCGCGATCATGAACGGCACCGCGATGCCGAAGGCGCTCGCGAGCGGCATGATCTCGGGGGAGAGGTCGATGTGCGGGCCGATCAGCCAGATCCCGCCGCCCACCACCAGCATGCCGACGAGCGCGCTCGCCGCATCGAGGCCAAGCGAGAAGCGCACGACGCGGCGGAAGTCGCCATGGCGGCCCTCGGCGATCGCCGGGGTGCCGAAGTGCAGGATCGGTTGCCAGGTCTGGAACTGCACCACCGCGGAGACCAACTGCGCGAAGGCATAGATCAGGATCAGCTGGCCATAGGCGTCAACGCCGAGCGCGCGCACGGCGAGCGCGAGATAGACCAGGCTCAGCAGGCCGCTGATGGATTTGCCGCCCGCGAGGAAGGCAAGGTTGCGCGACGCCCGGCGCAGAATTCCGCCGCTCGGATTATCCGAACGCAGTTTCGTGTCGGGCGTCGTTTCCACGTTCAGCTCACATGGCTTCGCGGAGGCGGGCCCCATGCCCGTCGCCAACCGAAGCTTCCCGGCGAAGCTGCGCGGTGAGGTCGCCCGCCGCAGCCATGTCCATCGGGAAGTCGATCTCGCACCACGCCTGCCCGGCGATTTCCGCGACGCGGATCTCGGTTTCCGAGGCGAGGCTGTCGATCACGCTCAAGTACCAACGCTTCAAGCCGGCCTGGTCGTGCAGCGCGCTCTTCACCGCGCGGGCGAAGGTGCGACCACCCTCGGGCGAGAAGAACAGCATGCCGATCGATTCCGCGTTGGCGACGTCGGCGGTGAGGTGCTTGCCGATCGTCAGCAGGCGGCCATCGACGCAGGAGACCTTCATGTCGTCGTCGTCGTAGCGTGGCTTGCGGTCGATGGTGACGGTGATGTCGCCCGAGAGCTGGCTCATCGCCTGCTTGAGCAGGGCGGGATGGAACAGCGTGTCGCCGTTGATCAGGACGAAGCCGCCGTCGAGCATCGCCTCCCGGCCCATGTAGCAGCTGCCGAGGTTGTCCGCGACTTCGAAGAACGGGTTGAACCGCGTGGTCACGCGAACGCCATCCTCGGGGCGGGCTTCCAGCACGGCGTCGACGGTGTCGGCGTGGTAGCCGGTGATCACCGTGACCTCGCGGATGCCGTTGGCGGCGAGGCTGGCGATCTGCCACTCGAGCACCGTGCGGCCGTTGAACGGCAACAAGCACTTGGGGCAATTTTCAGTGTACGGGAACAGACGCTTGCCTTGCCCGGCGCTCAAAATCAACGCTTTTTCGATCACATTATTCCCCTATCGGACGCAAAGTCGTTGCGTTCGCGCGTCAACGAGTTACAAGGATGTGACATACATACAGGCTTGTATATTCCGGGTGGTGGGTTAGTCAAGGCTGCGAACCGGGCCCTGACATATTACTTCAGCTTTGTGATCGCGGCCGAAGCGCAAGCCGTGCCGCGGTGGAACGAGTATCGCCGAATGAACGGTTGGCAAACGAACGCTCTGGCTGCCGGGACTGTGAACCCGCTCACGGTTTCGGTCGGTGTTGCGGTTTTCGATTTCGACAGGACTTTAATTCACTCGGGAAGCCTTGCCCCGGTTCTTGCCGAGCTGGTCGGCCGACCGCGGATGTGCGCGGCCTATGCGCGCGCCGGGATTCGGGCGGCGTTCGCGCCGCGCAGGCGGCGCGCCGAGGTGTTCCGCAATCTGGTGCTCGAGCTCACCGCGGGCAAGACCGAGGCGGATCTCGTGGTTGCGGCCGAGCGCGCGTTTCGCGGCCTGCGCTGGCGGAATGCGATGCTCGATGCCTACCTCCACCACCGCGACGCCGGCCATCGCGTGACCGTGGCGAGCGGCGGCCTCGGCATTTGCGTGCGGCGGATGCTCGACCTCAAGGGGATCGCGGTGGACGGCTTGCTCGCCACCGAAATGGAGGTGGTCGACGGCGTGCTCACCGGGCGGATCGCGGGCAGCGCCTGCGTCGGCGCGGAAAAGGCGCGGCGCACCGAGGACTGGCTCGCCGGGGCAGCCGCGGCGGTATGGGGCTATGGCAACCTGCCGGCCGACCGCGCGATGCTGGCGCTCACGGATTTTCCGACCGCGGTGTCGG
>LUYR01000100.1 GCA_001603335.1 Rhodospirillales bacterium Alpha_05
CCCCCGCCGCAACCGCATCGTCTCGGGCCTCGCGTCGGGCGTGGTGGTGGTCGAGGCGGCGGCGCGCTCGGGTTCGCTGATCACCGCGAGACTCGCCGCGGAACAGGGCCGCGAGGTGATGGCGGTTCCCGGCTTTCCCGCCGATCCGCGCGCGGGCGGGCCGAACCTGCTGCTCAAGGACGGCGCGTCGCTGGTGGAATCCGCCGAGGATGTGATCGCCGCGCTGGCGCAACCCGCGATCCCCGTGCAACCGGCGTTACCGGGTTTTGCCGAGGAGGTCGAAGCCCCGCTTCCCAGCCGATTCGCAACCGCCGAAACCACCCCCGAAACCCGCGCGGAACGCTACGAGCGGTTGCTGAATTCTTTGACAACTGCACCGCTTCCGGTTGACGTGGCGCTGCGTGAATGTCAATTGTCTGCTGCCGAAGGCGCCGTGGCGCTGCTGGAACTCGAGCTTGCCGGGCGCATTGAGCGCCTCTCCGGGCAGATGATCGCCCGGATCCCGTCACCGAATTAGAGGCAAGCTCGACGCGCGAAGTTGGCCGACCGGCCCCGGCATTTGGAGTTGCATCGCCCCTCCAGTTCGGATTTCCTTGGGCGCAAACGAATTACTCTGGTGAGTTCATGGACGTAGTTGTCGTCGAGTCTCCGGCCAAAGCCAAAACCATCAACAAGTACCTTGGCTCCGCGTATCACGTGATCGCGAGCTATGGCCATATCCGCGACCTCCCCGCGAAGGACGGTTCGGTGGATACGGATGACGGCTTCGCGATGCAGTGGGAAATCGGCGCGAACGACGAAAAGCACATCAAGGCGATCGCCGACGCGGTCAAGAAAGCGGACGGCGTGATTCTCGCAACCGATCCGGATCGCGAGGGAGAGGCGATTTCCTGGCACGTCCAGGACGAACTGGCGAAGCGCAACCTGTTGAAGGGCAAGCCGGTCAAGCGCGTGGTGTTCAACGAAATCACCAAGCGCGCGATCCTCGAAGCGATGGAAAACCCGCGCGAGGTCGACCAGGAACTGGTGCAGGCCTACCTCGCCCGCCGCGCCCTCGACTATCTCGTCGGCTTCACCCTCTCGCCGGTGCTGTGGCGCAAGCTGCCGGGCAGCCGCTCGGCGGGGCGCGTGCAGTCCGTGGCGCTGCGCCTGATCTGCGAGCGCGAGAAGGAAATCGAGGACTTCCGCAAGGACGAATACTGGTCGATCGACGGCAGCTTCCTCACCCCGTCGGGTGCGCCGTTCACCGCCCGCCTCACCCACTTCGACGGCAAGAAGCTCGACAAGCTCTCGATCTCGGGCGAGGCGATGGCCCGCGGCATGGAACTCGCCCTCAAGGGCTCGAAGTTCTCGGTCGCGATGGTCGAGCGCAAGCAGACCAAGCGGCACCCCTACGCGCCGTTCACCACCTCGACCCTGCAGCAGGAAGCCGCGCGCAAGCTCCACTTCGCCACCCGCAAGACCATGGAGGTCGCGCAGCGCCTCTATGAAGGTATCGACCTTGGCGGCGAGACCGTCGGTTTGATCACCTATATGCGTACCGACGGCGTGCAGATGGCGGCGGAAGCGATCGAGGGCGCGCGCGCCGTGATCGCCCGCGACTTCGGCAAGGCCTACCTGCCCGACAGCCCGCGCATCTACAAGACCAAGCAGAAGAACGCGCAGGAAGCCCACGAAGCGATCCGCCCCACCGACCTCTCGCGCACCCCGGCCTCGGTCGAGCACCTGCTCAGCCGCGACCAGGCGCGGCTCTATGAACTGATCTGGAAGCGCACGCTGGCGAGCCAGATGGAAAGCGCGCTGCTCGATCAGGTCGCGGTGGACATCGACGCCGCCGAGGCCAAGGCGACGCTGCGCGCCAACGGCTCGATCGTCGCCTTCGACGGCTTCCTCAAGGTCTACCGCGAGGACAACGACGACACCGAGGGCAAGAGCGGCGACGACGGCGACCGCCGCCTGCCGCAGATGAGCGAGGGCCAGGCCCTGGCGCTCAAGGACATCCTCTCCGAGCAGCACTTCACCCAGCCGCCGCCGCGCTATTCCGAAGCGAGCCTGGTGAAGAAGATGGAAGAGCTCGGCATCGGCCGCCCCTCCACCTACGCCTCGATCATTTCGGTGCTGCAGGACCGCGACTACGTCCGCCTCGACCAGCGCCGCTTCGTCCCCGAGGATCGCGGCCGCGTCGTCACCGCGTTCCTCGAGAACTACTTCAGCCGCTACGTGCAGTACACCTTCACCGCCGAGCTCGAGCAGAAGCTCGACGAAATCTCCGACGGCAAGCTGCCGTGGAAGACGGTGCTCGAAGAGTTCTGGACCGAATTCCACGGCGCGGTCGACGCGACCAAGGAACTCCGGGTGTCGCAGGTGCTCGACCAGCTCGACGCCGACCTCGGCCCCCACTTCTTCCCGCCGAAGGAAGACGGCACCGATCCGCGCGCCTGCCCGCAGTGCGGCGACGGCCGCCTCGGCCTCCGCCTCGGCAAGCACGGCGCGTTCATCGGCTGCTCGAACTATCCCGAGTGCCGCTACACCCGCCCCCTGAGCCTCAACGGCAACGGCGACGATGCACCGGCGATGGAAGGCCCGCGCATCCTCGGCCCCGATCCGGAAACCGGCTTCGTGGTGAGCGTGCGCAAGGGGCCGTACGGCGACTACGTGCAGCTTGGCGAAGAGCGCACCGAGCCCCCGGCCCCCGGCTCCCGCGCCAAGAAGCCCAAGGTGATCAAGCCGAAGCGGGTCTCGCTGCCGCGCGGCCTCGACGCGACGGCGGTGACGCTGGAGCAGGCGACCGCGCTGCTCGCGCTGCCGCGCGACCTTGGCCTCGATCCGGAGACCAACGAGCCGGTGCAGGCGGGCCTCGGACGCTTCGGGCCCTATGTGAAGCGCGGCTCGATCTACAAATCGATCGCGGCCTCCGACGACGTGCTCACCGTCGACCTCGCCCGCGCCCTCGAACTCATCGCCCAGTCCCCGGCGGCGAAGAATCCGCCGAAGGAACTCGGCCCCCACCCCGCCGACGGAAAGCCGGTGTCGTTGCGCCAGGGCCGCTTCGGCCCATATGTGCAGCATGGCAAGCTCCTCGCGACCCTGCCCAAGGCCGACCGCGAGGCTGCCGAGCTGACGCTGGCGCGCGCGGTGGAAATCCTCGCCGCCAAGGCCGCCAAGGATGGCCCCGCCGCTTCGGCGAAGAAGGGCAAGACCGCCACCGCGACGACCGAGGACAAGCCGAAGAAGGCCCCGGCGAAAAAGGCGGCAGCGAAGAAACCCGCCGCCAAGAAGACCGCGGCGAAGAAAACCACGGCGACCGCGAAAAAGCCCGTCGCCGCAACGAAAAAGAAGGAAACCGTCACGTCGTGACCGCGAAAAAGAAACCGCTTCCCACCAAGGAGCAAGTCGCCGCCTTCATCAAAGAATCCGGCGGCGATGTCGGGAAGCGGGAAATCGCGCGGGCGTTCCAGGTCACCGGCGACGACCGCGTGGTGCTGAAGGAAATCCTGCGCGAGCTCGCCGCCGAAGGCGTGGTCCGCAAGGGGCCGAAGCGCGCCTTCGCCGACCCGCACCGCCTGCCGACGATCACCGTCATCGAGGTCCACGAAACCGACAAGCAAGGCGAGCTTCTGGCCCGCCCGGTGACCCAGGCCGACTGGGACATCGCCAAGGCCGCCGAGGCGGGCGTGCCGTTGATCCGCGTCGCGCGCGATCCGCGCATCCGCCCCGCCATCGGCATCGGCGACCGTCTCCTGGCGCGGCTCGAACCCGATGGCGAAACCGGCTACACCGCCAAGGCGATCCGCCGCATCTCGCACGGCACCTCGCGTATTCTCGGCATCGTCGAGGCGGCGGGCGAAGGCTTCATCCTCCGCGCCACCGACCGCAAGGCGATTGGCGAATACAGCCTGCGCGCCGAAGACTTGGGCGCGGCGAAGGAAGGCGACCTCGTCACCGCCGAGCTGCTGCCGCAGCGCAACAGCCGCTATGGGGCGAAGCAGGTGCGCGTCGTCGAGCGCCTCGGCAACCGCGCCGAGCCCAAGGCGTTCAGCCTGATCGCCCTGCACGCCAACGAAATCCCCTACATCTTCAAGCCCGAAGCCATCGCCCAGGCGGAGAACGCCAAGCCGGTGACCAAGCTCGGCCAGCGCACCGATTTGCGCAAGGTGCCGCTTGTCACCATCGACGGCGAGGACGCGCGGGACTTCGACGACGCGGTGTTCGCCGAGCCCGACACCGACCCGGAGAACCCCGGCGGCTGGCATTTGATCGTCGCGATCGCCGATGTCGCGCACTACGTCCGTCCCGGCGACGCCCTCGACCGTACCGCGCGCGAACGCGGCAACTCGGTCTACTTCCCCGACCGCGTCGTGCCGATGCTGCCCGAGGCTCTCTCCAACAACCTCTGCTCGCTCCGGCCGAACGAAGATCGCCCCTGCCTCGTCGCCCACATGTGGATCGACGCCGACGGCCACAAGCGCCACCACCGCTTCGAGCGCGCGCTGATGCGCTCCGCCGCGCGCCTCACCTACACCCAGGTGCAGAAGGCGAAGGACGGCATCCTCGACGACGCCACCGGCCCGCTGTTCGACACCGTGATCGCGCCGCTCTACGGCGCCTACGAAGCCCTCGACCGCGCCCGCATCGCGCGCGGCACGCTGGACCTCGACATTCCGGAAAAGAAGATCCAGGTCGACGACAAAGGCAACGTCACCGGCGTCACCGTGCGCGAGCGCTTCGAGAGCCACAAGCTGATCGAGGAATACATGATCCTCGCCAACGTCGCGGCGGCGGAAGCGCTGGAAGCGGCACACCAGCCGGTGATGTACCGCGTCCACGACGAACCCTCGCTCGAAAAGCTCGAGGCGCTGCGCACCACGCTCCAGACCGTCGGCATCAAGCTCGCCAAGGGCCAGGTGATGCAGCCGCGCCACTTCATGCAGATCCTAGAAAAGGCCGACAAGATCCCGCAGCGCGAAATGGTGCACCAGATCGTGCTGCGCACCCAGGCGCAGGCGCAGTACGACCCGGCCAACATCGGCCACTTCGGCCTCGCGCTGCGCCGCTACGCCCACTTCACCTCGCCGATCCGGCGCTACGCCGATCTCCTGGTGCATCGCGCGCTGATCACCGGCTTCGGCCTCGGCGAAGGCGGCCTGCCGCCCGACGCGGTGCTCACCGCATCGGACACCGCGCAGCACATCTCGAT
>LUYR01000101.1 GCA_001603335.1 Rhodospirillales bacterium Alpha_05
GAAACCGCGCGGCCGACCGCGTCGCTCGCCTGTTCGGCGGCTCCGGCGACGAGCCGCGCCTCGTCCTCGGTCTTGGCCGAGGCCTCGCGCATCGAACGGGCGCGGCGCTGCACAATGCCCGCCTCGTCGGTGGCCTGGGCAACTTCGTCGCGGATGCCGCTGCCGATGCCGTCGATCGTCGCCATCAAGGCCGCGGTGGTGCGGCCCATGCTCTCGATGCCCTGGTTGATCCGGGTCGAGTAGGTGCGGAACTCGCCGTTCATCCCGGTGAGGATGATGCGGCGGAAGTACTTGCCGCGGTTGGCGTAGTCCATCACCGCCCCGGCCTCCTTGGCGAACGCCTCGAGGTTGTCGAGCAGGCGGTTGATGTCGTGCAGCATCCGCCCGAGCAGGCCGTGACCGCGAATCCCGTGGACGCGAGTGTTGAGGTCGCCCTCCGCCGCCGCCTCGAGCGCCGCCACCGCCTTCATCACGCTGCCGATGGCGCGCCGGAGATAGAGATTGCTGATGACGAAGCAGACGATCGCGGCAGTGAGCACCGCCACGTCTTCCCAGTCGCGGTCGTAGACGCAATAGGCGTCGAGGCAAGAGAGAATCGCGATGCCGATCCAGTTGCCGATCGCGGCCTTGCTGATCGACGAACTGCCTGCTTCAAAGCGAGAGAACAAACTCATCGTAGGCGACTCCCTTGGATTGCAGGTATGCGTCGAGGGCGGCCGAGGAGTTGGCGAGCGCTGTCTTGGGGTCGGGGCCGCGCGCCTCGACCGCGCACAGCTCGCGATACAGCATCGTCACCGCGTCCACGCCGGCGCGCTTGGGGTAGCGGCGCGAGGAGTGGTAGCCGATGATCCGCATCTTTTCGTCGAAGGTGGGGGTGACGTGGGCGAACACCCAATAGTGGTCGCCCGACTTGGCGAGATTGACGATGTAGGCGAAGATCTCGTTGCCGCGTACGATGGTTTCCCACAACAGCTTGAAGATCGCGCGCGGCATCTCGGGGTGGCGGACGATATTCTGGCCCTGGCCGAGGAGCTCGGATTCGGGGTACTGGGCAACTTCGCAGAAGGTGCGGTTGGCGTAGGTGATCACGCCCTTGGTGTCGGTTTTCGACACGATGAGGGCCGTATCGGACCAGGGCCGCTCAACTCCCGTCGGCTGCATTTTCGGCCGCGCCATCGCTCCCCCTCCCACCGTAATTCCGGCTCGGCGCGCACACGCCCTACAGATGTGGCGCTTCGCATTCTCAACCAGGACTTGTCAGGGTGTCATAGGGCGGCAGGCGTGTCTACAGGCTGAAGACGAATTCATCGTAGTCGATTTTACTCGCTTTGAGCACATCCCCGAGCGCCGCCGAAGCGGCCGCCAAACCGTCCTTCGGGCTGGCGTGACGCGCCTCGATCGCAAGCAGCTCGGCATACAGCCCCTTCGCCTTCGCCACCGCCGCCTTGCTCGGCACCCGCCGCGAGGAGTGGTAGCCGATGATCCGCATCGCGTCGTCGAAGGTCGGGGTGACGTGGGCGAACACCCAGTAGTGGTCGCCGTTCTTCGCCTGGTTGATCACGTAGGCGAAGATCTCCTCCCCCGCCGCGATGGTATCCCACAGCAGCTTGAACACGCAGCGCGGCATGTCGGGGTGGCGAATGATGTTGTGGTTCTGGCCCTCGAGTTCGGCCGGAGTGTAGCCCGCGACCTCGCAGAACACCGAATTGGCGTAGGTGATGATCCCCTTGGTGTCGGTTTTCGAGACGATCAGGAGATGCTCGGGCCAGATGCGTTCGACACCGGTGGGGGGAATCGTCGGACGGGCCAAGGGACGCTCCTTCGCAGGGACTTGACCCGCAATTGTGGGCGTCCCCGCGAAAAAGCAAAGCGAAAAGTTGTGGTCAGTGTCCGAGGATCTGGCTGAGGAAGAGCTTGGTGCGGTCGCTCTGCGGGGTGTTGAAGAAGCTCTCCGGATCGTTCTCCTCGACGATCTGCCCCGCGTCCATGAAGATCACCCGGTCGGCGACCTTCCGGGCGAAGCCCATCTCGTGGGTGACGCAGAGCATGGTCATGCCTTCCTCGGCCAGCTCGACCATCACGTCGAGAACTTCCTTGATCATCTCCGGGTCGAGCGCCGAGGTGGGCTCGTCGAACAGCATCACGCGGGGGTTCATGCACAGGCTGCGCGCAATCGCGACGCGCTGCTGCTGACCGCCCGAGAGCTGGCCGGGATACTTCTTCGCCTGCTCGGGAATCTTCACGCGGCGGAGGAAGTTCATCGCGGTTTCCTCGGCCTGGGCGCGCGGGATCTTGCGCACCCACATCGGCGCGAGGCAGCAGTTTTCGAGCACGGTGAGGTGGGGGAAGAGGTTGAAGTGCTGGAACACCATGCCGACCTCACGCCGCACGTGCTCGATGTTCTTCAAGTCGGCGTTGAGCTCCACGCCGTCGACGATAATGTCGCCCGACTGGTGCTCCTCGAGGCGGTTGATGCAGCGGATCATCGTCGACTTGCCCGAGCCCGACGGGCCGCAGATCACGATCCGCTCGCCGCGCCGGACGCGCAGGTTGATGTCCTTCAACACGTGGAACGAGCCGTACCATTTGTTCATGGCAGCGATCTCGATCACCATGTCGGAGCGTTGGGGCTTGGCTTCGGTCATAGAGAGAACTCCCGCGAGATTCGCGTTCAATTGCGTTTGTGGCCGGTGTGGAGCTTGCGCTCCAGGGCCTGGCTGTAGCGGCTCATGCCGAAGCAGAACACCCAGAACACGGCGGCGGCGAAGAGGTAGCCCTCGGTCGCGATGTTGGGCCAATCCGGGTCGACGATGGTGGCGTGAATCGTCGCCAGCACGTCGAACAGGCCGATGATCAGCACCAGGGTGGTGTCCTTGAACAGCGCGATGAAGGTGTTGACGATGCCCGGGATGACGAGCTTGAGCGCCTGCGGCATCACCACCAGGGCCATCGTCCGCCAATAGCCGAGGCCGAGCGCCGCGGCGGCTTCGGTCTGGCCGCGCGGGATCGCCTGAAGGCCGCCGCGCACGACTTCCGCCATGTAGGCGCTCTCGAACAGCACGATGCCGATCATCGCGCGCAACACCTTGGAGAACTGCAAGCCCTCGGGCAGGAACAGCGGCAGCATCACCGACGCCATGAACAGCACCGAGATCAGCGGCACGCCGCGCCAGACCTCGATGAACATCGTGCAGAGCAGGCGGATCACCGTCATCTTCGAGCGTCGGCCGAGGGCGAGGACGATGCCCATCGGCAGCGCCGCGACGATGCCGACGATCGACAGCACCAGGGTGAGGGTCAGGCCGCTCCACTGGTCGGTGGCGACCACCGGCATGCCGAACACGCCGCCATGCATGAAGACGATGGTGAGAATCGGCATGCCGACGATCGCGCCCGGCACGATCCAGCGCTTGCCGGGGGTTCCGGGAATCGCCAGCGCCACGATCACCGCGACCGCGGTGAACAGCACGACGTTGACCCGCCAGAGCTCGCCATCGGGATAGAAGCCGTAGATGAAGAAGCGCAGGCGCGCGCCGATGAACAGCCAGCAGGCGCCGCCGTCGCGGCAGGCCTGCGGGTCGGAGCCGACGAAGTGGCCGCGAATCACGCCCCAGTCGAACAGCGGGATCAGCACCGAGGCGACCAGCCAGAGGCACACCAGGGTGAGGATGCTGTTGACCGGCCCGTTGAACAGGCGCGTGCGCAGCCACGCGCCGACGCCCACCGACCCGGACGGCGGCGGCAGTGACGGCAGCGGAACGAAGGTCTCGGCCATGATCAACGCTCCTTCAACGCAACGCGGCGGTTATAGCCATTCATCACCGCGGAAATCGTCAGGCTGAGCGTGAGGTAGACGCCCATCGTCATCGCCACCACCTCGACCGCCTGGCCGGTCTGGTTGAGGGTGGTGCCCATGAACACGTTGACGAGGTCGGGGTAGCCGATCGCGGTGGCGAGCGACGAGTTCTTGGTGAGGTTGAGGTATTGGCTGGTGAGCGGCGGAATGATCACCCGGAGCGCCTGGGGCAGCACCACCAGACGCGTCACCTGGCCGCGCTTCAACCCGAGGGCGGCGGCGGCCTCGGTCTGGCCGTGGCTGACCGCCTGGATGCCGGAGCGGACGATCTCGGCGATGAAGGTGCCGGTGTAGATGGTGAGCGCGAACCACAGCGCCACGAGTTCGGGCAGCAGCGTCGCGCCGCCGACGAAATTGAAGCCGCGCAGGTGCGGCACGTCCCACGACAGCGGCGCGCCGAGGAGCGCGAACAGCGCCAGCGGCAGCACCACCACGAGGCCGAGGGCGGTGCGCCAGAACGGGAACCCCTGGCCGGTTTCCTCGCGGCGCTTGCGCGCCCAGCGGCCGATCAGGAGGGTGGCGACGAGGCCGACGAGGAAGAGGATGGTCACCCACTCCATGCCCGGCCCGGCGACCGGCGACGGCATGTTGAGGCCGCGCTTGGAGAGGAAGAACAGGTCGTGGATGCGGAAGGCCTGGCGCGGCACCGGCAGCGCCTGCAACACCGCGAAGTACCAGAAGAAGATCTGGAGCAGCAGCGGGATGTTGCGGAAAATCTCGACGTAGACCTCGGCGATGCGCGCCACCAGCCAGTTGCTCGACAGGCGGGCGATGCCGGCGACGAAGCCGAGGATCGTCGCGGTGACGATCCCGAGGCCCGAGACCAGAATGGTGTTGAGCAGGCCGACGAAGAAGGTGCGACCGTAGGTATCGGTCTCCGAATAGGGAATCAGCGAGAAGCTGATGCCGAAGCCCGCAGTGCGGCTGAGAAAATCGAACCCCGTCTGGATACTGCGGCGTTCCATGTTCTGGAGCGTGTTGGAGAACAGCGTCGCCGCCAGCCAGATCACGAAGACCAGCGCCAGGATCTGCGCCACCCAGGCGCGAATCCTCGGGTCGTTCCACGGCTTGATGCGGGGTTTCGGCGGTTGGTTCATTGTCTGCCCTTGAAGCAAATCGGAAATCCCGGCGGCGACAGCCGCCGGGATACGCTATGGCCGGACTCCGGGATCAACGGATCGGCGGGCCGTACATCAGGCCGCCATTGGTCCAGAGCGCGTTGAGGCCACGCGCGATCTTGAGCGGGCTGCCTTCGCCGACGTTGCGCTCGAACGATTCGCCGTAGTTGCCGACCGCCTTGGCGATCTGCGCGCCGAAATCGTTGGTGATGCCGAGCTGCTTGCCGAACTCGCCATCGGTGCCGAGCAGGCGCTTGACGTCCGGGTTGGTGGTTTTCAGCATTTCGCCGAGGTTCTTCGAGGTCACGCCGGCTTCCTCGAGGTTGAGCATCGCGAACAGGGTCCAGCGCGCGATGTCGAACCATTGCTCGTCACCCTGGCGAACCACCGGGCCGAGCGGCTCCTTCGAGATCACGTCGGGCAGCACCACCGCCTTCGACGGATCGGGGAGCTTGGAGCGGAGGCCGTAGAGCTGCGACTGGTCGGAGGTCAGCACGTCGCAACGGTCGGATTCGAAGCCCTGGAGGGTCTGGTCCGAGGTGTCGAACACCACCGACTGGTAGGTCATCTTGTGGGTGCGGAAGTAGTCGGCGAGATTGAGCTCGGTGGTGGTGCCGGACTGCACGCAGACCGAGGCGCCGTTGAGCTCCTTGCCTGCCTTCACGCCGAGCGACTTCTTCACCAGGAAGCCCTGGCCGTCGTAGTAGTTGACGCCGACGAAGTTGAGGCCGAGGGAGGCGTCGCGGCTCATCGTCCAGGTGGTGTTGCGGGCGAGGACGTCGATTTCGCCGGTCTGGAGAGCGGTGAGGCGTTCCTTCGCGGTGAGCGGCACGTACTTGACCTTGCTCGGATCACCGAAGATCGCGGCGGCCATCGCCTTGCAGTAGTCGACGTCGAGACCGGACCACTGGCCCTTCTCGTCGGGAGCCGAGAAACCCGGCAGGCTGTTGTTGACGCCGCACACCAGTTGCCCACGGCTCTTGACGGTATCGAGGGTGGCGGCCGAAGCCGGCGCGGCGGCCATCGCCACGGTGGCAAGGGCACCGAAACCGACAACCAGATGACTCGCTTTCATCAATGCTCTCCCTATCGAGGTTTCGCGACGGGCCTCGCCTCTCGGTCCGCCGGCAGTTCCTCCCTTACAGCAAGGGTCGGGCCAAACGCGCAACATGAGGCTGCCTCTCACTTAGGCACGATTGCGTTTCATTATGAGGGGGAGCGCTGCCTCGAATCCGGGCAGGAAAGCCTAATCGGTTGTCACTTGACCGAAATTTCGGCGTAGCTATCGGGCATCGCCGGAGACCATGCCTCTTCGTGCCCATCGACGAAGCACATCCGGGTACGCCAGGACCTGCCGTCGGTCTCGTGCAGCACGTAGCCGGGCGCGGCGCTCACCGCCACCTCGGGCGAGCCGTCGGGCCGCATGCCGATGAATTCCACCCGATCCATCACCGACGGCGCTGCGTAGACGGGCGCGCCCGCCCAGGTGCCCGACATCGGCCGGTGGAGGTGGCCGCAAAGGATCGCGAGGATGTTGCGGTGCGGCGCGATCGCGCGCCACAGGCCCTCGCGCCCGATGCTGATGCCGATCGCGTCCATCCACTTGATCCCGGTGTCGAACGGCGGATGGTGAAGAAACAGAATCGTCGGCCGGTCGGGCTGCTCGGCCAGGCGGGCGGCGAGCCAGGCGGCCTGCGCCTCCGGCATCGCGCCGACGAACGGGTCGTCGGTGGCGGCGTCGAGCGCGATCAGCCGCACCGGGAAGTCCTCGATGGCATAGGCCATCCAGGCGTCGGTGGCGTC
>LUYR01000102.1 GCA_001603335.1 Rhodospirillales bacterium Alpha_05
TGGCGCGGGCCGCGCGCGGTATGGACGCGGCCCTGGCGGGAACGGTGCGGGTGAGCGCGCCGCCCGCCTTTGCCCGTCATGTGGTGGTGCCGCAGGTCGCGCGGCTGCGCCGCAGCCATCCGGGGATCGTTCTCGAACTCAACGGCGAGCAGGGCTTCGCCGATCTCGACCGGCGCGACGCCGACATCGCGCTGCGTCTGTCGCGTCCGGCATCCGAGGGCCTAATCGCGCGCAAGCTCGGCGAACTCGCCTTCGGCCTGTTTGCCGCGCCGGAGTACCTCGCCGCCCATGCCGAGGCCGATTGGGCGTTCATCGCCCGCGACGGCGTGCCCGCGCCGTTGCCCCAGGACGATTGGCTCGAGGGCTATCGTCGCGGTCGGCCGGTGGCGTTCCGGGGCAATGAATCGGGGATGTTGCTGGCGGCGGCGGAGGCGGGCGTCGGCGTCGCGCTGTTGCCGTGCTTCGTGGTTCCGGCGGCGACCCGGCTGGTGATGCTGCCCTGCGCCGAGCCCCTGCCGCGGCGGGAAATCTGGATGGCGGTACACGACGATTTGCGCCATGCGCCGCGGGTTCGCGCGGTGATCGACTTCCTCGCCGAGGTCGTGGCCGCGCACGCGCGCTGATCAGCTCGGCAGATGCCCCATGGCGCGGGCGACGCGGCGCGCGATTATCGGTCCGACGACGATCACGATGATCAGCCGCACGGTCTGGAACGCCAGCACGAAGCCGAGGTCGACGTTGGTTGAGGCGGCGATGATCGCGATCGAATCCGCGCCGCCGGGGCTGGTGGCGAGGTAGGCGGTGAGCATGTCGATGCCCAAGAGGTGGGTGAGACCCCAGGCGATCAGCGCGCAGAACCCCATCAGCAGCAGGATCGAGGCGAGCATGTGGGGGAGCTTGGCTGCGACGGTACGCAGGATTTCGGCGGTGAAGCGCAGGCCGACCACCCAGCCGATGGTGGCGAAGGCGACGAGCAGCAGCGGTGGCGGCAGCAGCAGGTCGATCACCCCGAGGCCGCGCAGCACCGCGCCGATCATCAGCGGCCCGAGCAGCGCGCCCGAAGGCAGGCGCAGCAGCTTGCCCACCACCATGCCGCCGCCGATCAGCAGCAGGGTCTCGCCGAGGCGGAGCGGGTCGGGCGTGGCGAACCAGTCGGTGGCCGCGTGGGTGTTCGACGCACCGGCGAAGTGGGCGATGATCGCGGCGGAGAGCGCGACGCAGAGGACGCGGAGATACTGCATGAAGGCGACGAGGCGGACGTCCGCGCCGAACTGCTCGGCCATCACCACCATCGCCGAGGCGGCACCCGGCGAGCTGCCCCAGATCGCGGCGGTGCCGGGCAGCACCCGCCAGCGGCTCATCGCCCAGCCGACGACGCCGCTCGCCATCAAGGTGGCGAACACCACCGAGAAGAACAGCGCCCAATTCTGAAGAAAGGTCTGGACGATTTCGGGCGTGACCGCGCCCGCCATCATCGCGCCGACGATCCCTTGCGCCACCGCGTAGGCGCGGCGCGGCACCGCCAGCTTGACCCCGCCGATGGCGAAGGCGATCGCGGTCGCCATCGGGCCGAGGAGCAGCGCACCGGGAAGCGCGGCAAGGCGCAGCGTCGCGGTCACCGCGATCGAAGCGATCAGCAGGAGGGCCCATTGCTGTCGGGTGCCGAAGCGGGCAAACATGAATATGGAGATTCCGGACTACTTTGATGCCCACCGAACCTAGGCGCGCACGGCGGGATTGCCAAGCCCCGAAGCGGATTTAGCTGCTCCAGTCGTGGCGGCGGGCGAGGGTGACGAAGGCGGAAAGCGCCGGGGAGTGCCTGCGCCCCGAGACCGTGGCGAGGACGACGTTGCGCGAAATCTCCGGCTGGGTGAGGGCGCGTGTCGCGATTCCGGGGATCATCGGCAGGAACTCGGGGGTGACGCAGCAGCCCATCCCGGCGAGGATCATCGCCTGGATCCAGTCCTCGCGCTCGGTCTCGTAGCAGACGTTGCAGTCGGCGGCGGGGTCGGGGATGCCGAGGGAGGCGAAGTATTCCGGATATTCGCAGTTCACCCGGTTGAGGTAGTCCTCGGTATTGAGCTCGGCGAGGGGCACCGCCTCCATCGCCTCGAAGCGGTGGCCGGGGCGGAAGGCGACGACGTAGCGCTCGGAATAAAGCGGCAGGGTTTCGAAGCGGTCGGGGAGCTTGGGCAGCGCGATCAGCGCCGCGTCGAGGTCGCCTGCGAGCAGCATTTCGGCGAGCTTGGTGCCCGGTGCGTCGTGGATGTTGAGCACCGCCGAGGGGACGCGGGCGCGGAAGGTCTTGAAGAACCCGATCAGCCGCGTCGGGCCGATGGTGCACATCGCGCCGATCCGCAGGTTCGCCTTTTCCAGGGTGCGGAAGCTCTGCGCCTCGATCCGCGCCGCCTCGCTCGCCTCGTACATCGCCTCGAGGTGCGGGCGCATCAGGCGGCCGAGGTCGGTGAGGTGGGTGAGGCCGCGCTCGCGGCTGAACATCGGCCCGCCGAGCTCGTCCTCGAGCTTCTGGATCGCCTTGGTCAGGGAGGGCTGCGCAACGTGGCAGGCCTCGGCGGCGCGGGTGAAATTCAGCGTCTCGCACAGGGCCACGAAGTAACGGACCTGATGCATTTCCATGGTGTGCCTCGGCCGTATTTCTTCAGGTTTTCAAGCATTCGGCATGTGCGGCCGAGGCGCAAGAACTATTCGCCGAGGAAGCGCCTGCGGATCGGCGCGTCGAGCGAAACCGCGCCCGGTCCGCGCAGGATCACGAACACCAGCGCCGACGCCCAGAGCAGGTGATCGGGCCAACTGCCGGGGTAGACGAAAACTTGGATCACCAGGGTCATGCCGAGGAGCGCGCTCGCCGCGAGGCGCGAGGCGAGGCCGAGCACCAGCAGGATCGCGCAGGTGTGCTCCATCGTCGTCGCCATCACCGCCGCGACGTCGGGCGGCAGCAGCGGCACCTTGTATTCGTCCTGGAAGAGGAAGTAGGTGCTGTCGCTGATGGTGAACCAGTCGTGCACCTTGGTACGCGCCGAGCGCCAGAAGATCGCGGCGATGCCCCAGCGGCAGAGCAGGCCGTGAATCCAGTAGGGCTGGGAGTGCAGGGCGTGAAGAATGGCGGCAATCGGCGGACGGGTGCGGGAGAGGGCTTCGGTCATGGCAGTCGAGCCTCGCTGAACCAGCGCGCGGTGAGCAGCGCCTGGAGTTCGGGGATGAGCTGGAAGCTCGGTGCGAGGGCGAGCGCGCCCGCCCAGGCGGTGTCGAGGGATTGGCCGGTGGCGAGGGCCATCACGAAGGTGAAGCCGCCGTTGCCGAGCGCCTGCACCCGCACGGTGTCGTCGGGCCGCCAGACCACCGCCATCTCGCCGCCCGCGTCGAGGCGGATCGCCTCGGGGTCGGCGTGCTCCGGCTGGTTGGCGCGCCAGATCGTCGCGACCGGATAGGCCGAGGCGACGAAGCGCAGCGACGGCAGCGGCGTCAGCACCACCTCGCCGAGGCGG
>LUYR01000103.1 GCA_001603335.1 Rhodospirillales bacterium Alpha_05
CGAACGGATCGGTGAAGCTCGCGACCGCGCGCTCCGCCACCACGATCGCGCTCTTCACCCGCGTGCCCTGTTCGCGGAACGGGAACGAGATGCCGAGCTGGATCTCGCCCACCGCGAGCGGCTGGGTCGGGCGACAGACGATCCCGGGCAGCACCGTCCGACCCAGGCACGCCGCCACCTGCGCCTCGACCGCGTCGGTGCGGAACGGCGGCAACAAGCCGGCGATCGCGCGCGCGACGAGGTCGTCGCGGTCGAGCAGGGTGAGGTTGGCGAGGAGGTGACGTGCAAGGGCCATGACGTTATCTCCGCTTGGTCCAGACCGGATCGGTCTTGGCCGTGGTGGAGAGCTCGAGCTGCGCCTTGAGCAGATCGTCGAACATTTTGGTGGCGACCGGACCAGTGAACCGCGGGCCGTCCATGAGCGCGGCACCGTCGGTCGCCACCCCCGGAATCAGCATCAACTCGGTTGCGGGAGCGTTGGTGATGAGCTTGGGGGAAACCTTCACCACCCTCCCCTTGATGCGCAAAATGGTGCGCGCCACCTTGTCGATGCTCTCCGATGCGGAAAGCGTGGTCGCCATCACGATCACCTCGTATTCGGGGTGGGTGCGGCGGCGACGATAGGTAATGATCTTGCCGGCCGGATTGCAGACGTGTCCGCTCTCCGAAACCGGGAAACTGTCGGCCATCGGCAGGCCACCGACGACGAGTTCGCGATAGCCTTCGCCCGCGGGCGAGGCGATCAGGTTCAAGTCGTCGCGCAGCGGCACGCCGTCGAGGGTCAGCCAGCCGAATTCCTGGCAGCCGTAGAGATCGTGAACCGCGTAGCCGAGGCTTTCCGCCTCGGGCAGCAATTCGAGATCCAAGGGCGTGCCCGCGGTCAGGATGACGCACGACTTCGGCAGTTCGTCGCCGAGGCCGAGGCGCTTCGCTTCGGCGAGCGAGGCGCGGATGAAAGAGGATTCGCCCAGCAGAATGTCCGGCTTGGTCCGACAGAATTTCGCAATGAATGCATCGCGGCTGGAACGCGACAAGAACTCCCACGAAATTCCGGCGCGCCGCAAAGCCTCGCTGGAGAAGACGTTGACCAACGGCGCATAGGTGACGAGCATGTGTCGCCCAGCGTCGATTCCCAAGGCCAGAAACAAACGCCGGGCGACTTCACAGCGACCTTCGATTTCGCTGTGAACCACGCCAACGATATTCTGGAAAGCCGAGGAACCGGTGGTGAACGTCAGGTACGCCAGATTGAAGGGGGTATGAACCTCCTCGATCACGTGCGCCGCCGTCGGCCCCGCGATTCCCTTGGTCTCAAGCGTGCGACGCGGCATTTCAGCCAGCGACGGCGCAGTCGACAGGGTTTCGGCCAGTTCCTCGAAGCTATCCAGATCATTGGACATTGTTGGGGTCCTTTCGGCTCAGTTGGCGCCGGGCAAGTACTTGGACGCCACCGCGGCGAACTCGCTCTCAAGGAGCTTGATCACTTCCGGACGCACCACGCGGCCGCCACGCTCGGCGCCGAGCGAACCACGGCCGACCGGGCCGGTGGTCTCGGTGCCGCGCTTCTTGGCATCGCGGACTTCGGCGATGTGACGCGAGACCGCACCGTGCATATCCTCGATCTTGGTGACGATCTCTTCGACGCCGCCCAGACGCGAGAAGAAGCGCGGACCGGCAGCGAACACCGGGTTGCCTTCGGCGAGCTTCTCGAGGGTCTCCATGTCCTTTTTGATGATGCGGGAGATGGAGGTGAGCGGCATCACGTGGATCATCGTGCCGAAATCGCTGTCGAGGGACAGGATGTGGTCGGCCTGCAGACCGTGACACAGGAACGCGCCCGAGATCGCGCGGCCGATCACCATCGCGATGATCGGATGACCGGCGAGGCGGGCTTCCGCCAGCGCCAGCTGATACGCGCCGGTCGCCTTGTTCATGCCGAAGATTTCCTCGACCTTGCCCGGGCCGTTGCCGGGGGTGTCGACGACGAGCACGATCGCCCGCTTGTTCTCCTTGGCTTCGGCCTTGTCGGCTTCGAGGGTGGCGTAGACCGCCTGGGCCATCTTGTAGCCCTCCTCCATGCCGATGATGCCGGCGTAGACCACCGGGAACTTCTCGTTGAACGCGTCGGCGTCCGAGGCGATCACGGTGACGGTCTGGCCGTCGAGCTTGGCGGTGCCGACGACGGCGCCCGGGCCGAAGTCCGGATCGTCGAAGCTCTTGGCGCCAACCTTGTTTTCATTGAAGGTTTCGGGGTCGCAGATCAGGTCGATCGCGGCGCGCCCTTGTCCCAACAAAGTATCCATTATGGAACTCTCCTTTGACTGATCGCGATCAGAGCGCGAGGCGTTTGACGGTGGAACGGAACTCGTCCAACGGCACGTTCGCGAGCGCGATCGGATCGGCGTTGCCGGCGTGCTTCCACACGTCGCGGGCGTCCTTCGGCTGCATCTCGGCGGCGAGGGCGACGCCCTTCAGCTGCTTGGCGACGAGCGCCTCGGAGCCGATGCGGCGCATCGCTTCGAACGCGGAAACCGGCAGCTTGGCGAGCTTGACGACCTCGGCGCGGAAGGCGGCGATGGTGTCGTCGACGATCGCGTTGCAGTCGCCCATCACGTACTTGTGACGGCCGCCGGTGGTGCGATAGACGAGGGCGCGGTCGGCAGAGTCGAACTCGTCCTTGCCCATTTCCTGCTCGATCACTTCCGGGCCGGTGAGGCCCAGGCGACCGAATTCGCTCATCACGATCGCGTCGGTGGCCGCGGCAACGAAGCCCATGCCGCCGAAGCAGCCGACCTTCGAGCCGATCAGGGTGATCACTGGCACCTTGCCGCGAGCGCGCTGGAACTGGTCCATCACCTCGGCGTGGGCCAGCAGGCCCGCGTTGGCTTCGTGCAAGCGCACGCCGCCGGTCTCGAACGAGATCACCACCACCGGCTTCTCTTCGTCGGTCGCGTTCGGGAATTCGGCCGCGATCTTGTCGGCGAAGGCGATCGCCGCCTTCAGGGTGCCGACCATCTTCGCGCCGCCGACTTCGCCGACCGCGCCGCCGATGAAGCGGCCTTCCTGCGAGATCACGAACACCGGGGTCTTGCCGACCTTGCCGACGCCGGTGACGATGCCGTCGTCGAACTCGACCGCCTCGCCCAGCACTTCGAGGTGCGGGCTGGTGCGGCGATCGAACGGACCGACGAACTCGGTGAAGGTGCCTTCGTCGACGAGACCGAGTGCGCGTTCACGGGCGCTCGATTCGAGGAAGCTCCGGCTCTGGAGCGTACTCCACTTAGACATGAGTTTTCCTTTCGCTCAGGCGGCGGCTTCGGCGAGGGCCTGGCGCAAGCGCAAGGTCACAACCGCCGGGGTCGCGTTGTTGTCGTTGATCTCGATGGCGACATCGCCGAGCTTCGCGTTTTCAACGAAAGCGGCGAGCACGCGCTGCCACAGGACGTCGAAGCCGGTCACCGGAGTGACCACCTTCACCGTCACCTTGCCACCGGCCTTCGCCGGCGACATCAGCACCTCGAGATCGCCCGAGCCGACCACGCCGAAATGCAGCGGCTTGTCGACCGAGGCAGCCGGAGCGGCGCATTTGCATTCGAATTCAAGGGTATTGAGAGCCATTTGCCGTCGTCTCCTCGATTACCAGTTCCGGAACCGCGCCGGCGGCTCGTAGAGCCCGCCAGACCAGGTCACCAGATCACGGATGTTTTTCGCGGCAAGCATGTCGCGGGTGGCACGATCGCGGTCGACGCCCAGGTCTTCCGGGGTCATCACGATCTTCGCGTCGCGCAGGCGGCGGGTTTCTTCCGGCTTGGCGTTGATGCCGACCGGGGTGAAACCGGCAACCGCGCGGATCGCCGCCATACGGGTTTCCATATCCTTGCAGCGGCTGAGGTAGGCGATGCCTTCCTCGGTGACGATGTGGGTCACGTCGTCGCCGTAGATCATCACCGGCGGCAGGTCGAGGCCCGCGTTCTTCGCCAGCTGCCAGGCGTCGAGCTCCTCGACGAACGCCGGGTCGCGGCCTTCACCGAAGGTTTCGATACCCTGCACGACGAGACGCTTGCCGCGCGGCATGGTGCCGATCTGCTCCGGCATCGACGGCAGTTCCTGACCGCACTTGAGCCAGGATTGAGTAACGTGACGACGGCCCTTCGGATCGCAGCCCATGTTCGGCGCGCCGCCGAAGCCCGCGACGCGGTTGGCGGTCGCGGTGGAGGAGTTGCCGTACGGGTCGATCTGCAGGGTGCCGCCGATGAACATGTCGAGGGCGTAGTGACCGGCGGTCTGGGCGTACGCGCGGTTGGAGCGCAGCGTGCCGTCGGGGCCGACGAAGAACACGTCGGGACGCGCCGCGACGTACTTCTCCATGCCGAGTTCGCCGCCGAAGCAGTGGATGGTGTCGACCCAGCCCTCTTCGATCGCGGGGATCATCGTCGGGTGCGGGTTGAGGATCATGTGGGTGCAGACTTTACCCTTGAGCCCCAGTTCTTCGCCGTAGGTCGGCAGCATCAGCTCGATCGCCGAGGTGAGGAAGCCGATGCCGTGGTTGATCCGCTGCACGCCGTATTCGGCATAGATGCCCTTGAGGCAGAGCATGCCGAGCAGGATCTGGTTGTTGGTGACCAGCGCCGGGTCGCGGGTGAACAGCGGCTCGACGAAGAACGGACGGGGCGATTCCACCACCGCGTCGACCCAACCGGCCGGGATGTCGACGCGCGGCAGCTTGTCGACGATCTTGTTCACCTGGGCGATGACGATGCCCTGGCGGAACTTGGTCGCTTCGACGATCACCGGGGTGTCTTCGGTGTTGAAGCCGGTGTAGAGGTTGCCTTCACGGTCCGCTTCGAACGCGCAGATCAGCGATAC
This sequence comes from Rhodospirillales bacterium Alpha_05, assembly GCA_001603335.1. Lineage (GTDB taxonomy): Bacteria > Pseudomonadota > Alphaproteobacteria > Rhodospirillales > Rhodospirillaceae > Oleispirillum. The sequence goes on from LUYR01000103.1 coordinate 4,867, forward strand.
CTTCGGCGTCAGATCGAGGAAGTAGCGGGCGAACAGTTCGAGGTAGGTGTGAATCGCGCCGAGCTCGAGCTTGCCTTCCTTGATGAACTTCGCGACACGGCCGGCCTGCGGCCCGCCGAAGGCGAAGTCGAGCTTCTTCGCGATGCCCTGCTCGAACAGGTCGAGATGCGCCGCCAGCGGCACCGCCGACTGCACCATGTGCAGGTCGTGGATCTTCGACTTGTCGACCTTGAGCAGGCATTCGGCGAGGAAGTCGGCCTGCTTCTGGTTGTTCCCCTCGATGTTGACGCGGTCGCCGGGGCGGATCACCGCCTCCAGCAGCCCGACGATATCCTTAGGTTCAACCCGCTTGCCGTTGCCGATGAACTGGCTGGCCGCGGCCATCCGTTCGGCGGTGTCGGTCGCCAGGTTGTCCCATTTCTTTTGCGTCTTCATGAAACGGACCTCTTGTGGCTTGGTTCAAACAGCGGCTCGGCGACGAACCGCAACTCTCCGGAGTGAAAACAGTGCTGCGTGCCGTCGTCGGCACGTATCGCGAGACTGCCGTCGGCTCCGAGACCGACCGCCTCGCCGCTCAGGGCAACCGCCCCGACCTCGAAAC
>LUYR01000104.1 GCA_001603335.1 Rhodospirillales bacterium Alpha_05
GGGGTTGACCGCCGAGCCGAGGTTCGCCCCGGCGACCATCGCGAGCGCCGCGTCCGGCGTCACCACGCCGCCGCTCGCGAGGGAGGCGATCAGCAGCACTGCCGCGACGCTCGAATGCGCCGCACAGGCGATCACCGCCGCGACCACCACCGCCACCACCGGGTCGCGGGTCAGCACCGCGAACGCTTCGCGCAACGCAGGTGCGGATTCCGCCGGGCCGATGGTGTCGAGCAACAGATGCAACGCCAGCAGCATCAACCCGAGGCCGATGCCCGCGCGGCCAAGGTCGTGCACCCGCGTGCTGCCACGCCGGAACGCGATGAATCCGGCCAGCAGCAGCACCGGCGCGATCCGGGTGACGTCGAAGGAGAGCACCAGCACGATCAGGGTGGAGCCGACGTTGGCCCCGAGCATCACCGCGAGCGCGGGCACCAGCGCCACCGCGCCGTTGGCCGCGAAGCTCGCCACCATCAACCCGGTGGCGGTGCTGCTTTGCAGCAGCAAGGTCATGCCGAGGCCCGAGACGAATGCGCTCAGCCGGTTGCGCAGCCCGGTGTCGAGCCAATGGCGCAACTCCGCGCCGAGGGCACGGGTGAGGCCGCTCTGGACCATGTGCAGGCCCCAGAGCAGGAGCACGACGTTTCCGGTGAGGTGCAGCAAAACCAGCGGTGCGTCCATCCGTCTTTCCCGGCAAGCCTCCGGCCCCCAAGGGCCGCGTCGCCGTGGCCGTCAGTTTGGAAGCGGTAGGGATTGAAACAAAACTGTCACAATAGAATGGCCCCTCCCGCACGGATCGCAACCCCAAAAAGCGCACTTAGTGCATATTCCTCCACAACGAAAAACCGGCGCGCCTCGCGGCACGCCGGTTTTTCGTTGGGCTTTGAGAGCCTTATCAGCTCTCGGAGGTCGCCTCGGTGGTGACCTTGAGCTTCGGCTTCGGCAGGTCGAGCTTGATGTGGAGTTCGCGCAGACGCTCCGGCTCGATCTCCGCCGGGGCCTGCATCAACAGGTCCTGGGCCTGCTGGTTGAGCGGGAAGGCGATGATCTCGCGGATGTTCGGCTCGTCGGCGAGCAGCATCACGATACGGTCGATGCCGGGGGCCGAACCGCCGTGCGGCGGCGCGCCGAACTTGAAGGCGTTGAGCATGCCACCGAACTTCTGCTCGACCACCGAGGCGGGGTAGCCCGCGATCTCGAACGCCTTGTACATGATCTCCGGCAGATGGTTCCGGATCGCGCCCGACGACAGCTCGATGCCGTTGCAGACGATGTCGTACTGGAACGCCTTGATGGTGAGCGGATCCTGGTTGAGGAGCGCGTCCATCTCGCCCTGCGGCATCGAGAACGGGTTGTGGCTGAACTCGATCTTGCCGGTCTCTTCGTTGAGTTCGTACATCGGGAAGTCGACGATCCAGCAGAACTTGAACTGGTTCTCTTCGAGCAGGCCGAGGTCGGCGCAGACCTTGGTGCGGACCTTGCCGGCGAACTTCGCCGCAGCAAGCGGCTTGTCGCAGGCGAAGAACACCGCGTCGCCATCGGCCACGCCGACGGCGGCCTTGATCGCTTCGATGCGGTCGGCTTCGAGGTTCTTGGCGATCGGGCCCTTGGCCTCGCCGTTGGCGAAGGTGATGTAGCCGAGGCCGCCCGCGCCCTCTTCACGCGCCCAGGCATTGAGACCGTCGAACCACGAGCGCGGCTTGGCCGCGCCACCCGGAGCCGGGATCGCGCGCACCACCGAACCGGCGGCGACGCCCTTGGCGAAGATGCCGAAGCCCGAATCGCGGTAGGCTTCGGTGACGTCGGCGATCACCAGCGGATTGCGCAGGTCGGGTTTGTCGGAGCCGTACTTCAGCATCGATTCATCGAACGGGATGCGCGGGAACGGCGTCTCGGTGACCTTGCGGCCCTTGCCGAACTCGGTGAACACGCCCGCGATCACCGGCTCGATGGCGGCGAACACGTCGTCTTGCGTCACGAAGCTCATCTCGAAGTCGAGCTGGTAGAACTCGCCCGGGCTGCGGTCGGCGCGGCTGTCTTCATCGCGGAAGCAGGGCGCGATCTGGAAGTAGCGGTCGAAGCCCGCGACCATCAACAGCTGCTTGAACTGCTGCGGCGCCTGCGGCAGGGCGTAGAACTTGCCGGGATGCTGGCGCGCCGGAACCAGGAAGTCGCGCGCGCCTTCGGGCGAGGACGCGGTGAGGATCGGGGTCTGGAACTCCATGAAGCCCTGATCGATCATGCGGCGGCGGATCGACGAGATCACCTGGCTGCGCAGCACGATATTGGTGTGCAGGCGCTCGCGGCGAAGGTCGAGGAAGCGGTAGCGCAGGCGCATCTCTTCCGAGAAGTCCTCGTTCGAGGCGACCTGGATCGGCAGCACTTCGGCGGTAGAGAGCACCTCGACGGCGTCGGCGCGGACTTCGATCTCGCCGGTCGGCAGCTTGGAATTCACGGTCTCGGCGTCGCGCTTCACCACCCGGCCGGTGACGCAGACGACGCTCTCGGGGCGCGCGCCTTCAAGGATCTTGAACATCTCCGACGAGCTGTCGGTGACGCACTGGGTGATGCCGTAGTGATCGCGCAGATCGACGAACAACAGATTGCCGTGGTCGCGCTTCCTGTGCACCCACCCGGACAGGCGCACCGTTTCGCCGGTGTTGCTGGCGTTCAGAGCATTGCAGGTATGGGTGCGGTAGGCGTGCATGGTGCGGTCCTTCGGTTCCGGTTCGGCAGGCAAAAGCACAACGAAGCCGCCCCTTTGTCAAGGCGCGAATTGAGAACTCACGCGCGCGACGCGAGGCTTGTCATTGCGTAGGCCAAAGAGTATAGGTTTCGGCCATGAGCCTTATCACAGAAACTGAAGCCTTGGCCGGCCTTTGTGCGCGGCTGGCAAATTCAAAATACGTCACCGTCGACACGGAATTCATCCGCGAAAAAACCTATTGGCCCAGGCTTTGCCTGATCCAGGTGGCGGGCGAAGACGAAGCGGCGTGCATCGATCCGCTCGCGGAAGGCCTGGATTTGGAGCCGTTTTTTGCGCTGATGCGCGATGCCTCGGTTCTCAAGGTTTTCCACGCAGCGCGCCAGGATCTTGAAATCCTGCTCAAAATGATGGGCGAACTGCCCACGCCGTTGTTCGACACCCAGGTGGCGGCAATGGTTTGCGGTTTCGGCGAATCCGTCGGCTACGAGACCCTGGCGACCAAGCTCGCCAACGCGCACATCGACAAATCCACCCGCTTCACCGATTGGTCGAAGCGCCCGCTCACCGAGCGGCAGGTGGTCTATGCGCTGTCCGACGTGATCCCACTCAGGAAGGTCTATCGCAAGCTTGCCTCGGTGCTTTCGCGCACCGGCCGCAGCGAGTGGCTGGACGAGGAAATGAAGGTGCTGACCGCACACAGCACCTACATCGCCGATCCGCGCGAGATGTTCCGCCGGTTGAAGTCGCGCACCAAGAACCCGCGCTTCCTCGCCGTACTGCGCGAACTCGCCGCCTGGCGCGAGCTCGAGGCGATGCGCCGCGACCTGCCCCGCCAGCGGGTGATCCGCGACGAAGCGCTGCTGGAAATCGCCGCGTCCTCGCCGACGACCCTCGCCGCGCTTGCCGATACCCGTCAGCTGCCGAAGAGCATGACCGAGGGCCCGACCGCCGAAGCGATCGTCGAAGCGGTGGAAACCGGCCTTGCGCTGCCGCCCGGCGAGCTGCCCGAACTGCCCTCGCACAAGGATCACCCGCCGGGCCTCGCGCCGGTGGTCGACCTTCTGCGCGTGCTCTTGAAGACCAAGTGCGACGCCCACGGCGTGGCATCGAAGATCGTCGCCTCCACCGAGGAGCTCGAAGACCTCGCCGCCGACGACAACGCGCCGGTGCGCGCGCTCTCCGGCTGGCGGCGGATCCTCTTCGGCGAAGATGCGCTCCGCCTCAAGCACGGCCACATCGCCCTCGCGATCTCGCCGGACAACGGCCGCATCGAGCTGATTCCGGTGGAAGAAGACCTCGAAGGCGAACCCCGCGGCGAAGTCATCTCCGGCGTCACCGCCGAAGAGATTTCCGACGCCTCCGACGCCGCCTGATTTCCCAAAGCCTTTCCGCGCAAGCCCCGAAGATTTTTCTCGGGGCTTGACGCGGCGGCTATTCGTAACAAATTGAGTTACGAAAGGAATCGCCGATGTCCCGCAATTGCCGTTTCACCGCCGCCGTCCACGTCTGCGCCGTTCTCGCCAACCATCCCGAGAGCGACGTGACCTCGGATTACGTCGCCTCCAGCCTCAACACCAATCCGGTGGTGGTGCGACGGCTTCTGGCGTCGCTGGCGCAGGCGGGGCTTGTCGCGTCGAAGCGCGGCAGCGGCGGCGGCTATCGCCTCGCCAAGGCGGCGGCACGCATCGACCTCGCGGCGATCGCCGCCGCGGTGGAAGACGACGACGGCCCGGCGTTCTCCCCCAACCCGACCAACCCGACCTGCCCGATCGCCCGCAACATCAAACCGGTGATCGCCGAAGCCATCGCCCGCGCCGAGGCGGCGCGGATGTCCGAACTCGGCAAGGTCAGCCTCGCCGACGTGATGGAGAAGCTGCCGGTCTGACCGCGTGTCAGACCCACTCGATCGCGGAGTCGCGGCTGAGTACGCGCGCGAGGCGGTCGAGCCGCTTCTCGAAGGCGGAGATGTCGAAGGCGGGGTCGGCGGAGGGGATCCGCAGCACCAGACGCCGGGGCTCGAGGATCAAGCGGCAATTGCCGAGAATCCCCGGCGCGCCGCCCGAGATCACGTGGGCGAGGCGCAGGCCGCAGCCCACCGCCTGGACCCGCACCCGGTCCTCGGGCGAGAGCAGCGCCAGCACGTCCTGCGCATCGTGGATTTCGTCGTAGCTCTGGTAGCGATAGAGCACGATCAACGCGAGCGCGGCACGGTCCTGGTGGTCGAAGCCGACCACCGGCAGGCGCAGGGTCTTGAAGAACGCTTGTTGACCGCGGAAGTCCGGGTGTTCGTCCCAGTAGAGGTCGCCCAGCATACAGGCGGCGAAACGCTGGCGGTGCTGCTTCTCGCTCTCGCCGACGAACAGCGGGTCGAGGAAGCGCATCAGCACCGCGGGCTGCTGCGCGAACCGGTGGCCGTTGCCCGCCACCGCCTCGCACATGTCGACGATCGGATCGCGGTCGCGAATCACTTCCGGCAGATTGGAGTAGTAGAACCCCTCGCGCATGCCGTGGACCGAGAACACCAGCTTTTCCGGCCGGATCGTCTTCAACAGGAATTCCAGCAGGCGCGCCGCGTGCGGCAGCACCGGCAGGCGGCGGCGCGACACGCCGGGAATCTTGTCGAACGAACGCCGCCCGACGCGGGCGACGAGGTCGGCGAGTTCGAGCGCCTTGTCGCGGGTGAGGGTGTATTTGTCCAGCACCTGCAGCGGGTGGTTCTCCTGCAGCATGCAGAGCTTGGCCATCGCGCGCCAGGAGCCGCCGACGGCGTAGAGGTTCTTCACCGGGCGCTGGTTGACCCACGGCGCATAGGCGAGCTCGGCCTGAATCGCCGCGTCCACCGCCGCGCTGCCGCCGCCCTGGTCGATATCGTCGAGGCGCAGCACGCCCAAGGGGAACGACCGCAGCCGCCCGAGCGGATCGATCTGTCCGCCGTCGATCTCGACGAGTTCGAGGCTGCCGCCGCCGAGGTCGGCGACGATGCCGTCGGCGTCCGGCGTGCCGAGCAGCACGCCGAGAGCGGCAAGCCGCCCTTCGTCCTCGCCCGAGAGCACCCGCACCGCGACGCCGAACCTCTGCTTCAGCTCCGCCACCAGCGCCGGTCCGTCGGTGGCGTCGCG
>LUYR01000105.1 GCA_001603335.1 Rhodospirillales bacterium Alpha_05
CGGGCTTGGGCGCGGGGCGCGGATTGAGCGAGAACCACAGCTGGCTGCCGCCGTCGCGGTCGTAGGCGCGCACCCGGCTCATGCACACCGCGGCGCGGCCCTTGGTGTCGTGGATGGTGAGCAGGCCGTTCCAGGCGCGGGTGAACAGCAGGCGCTCGTAGATGTCGCGGAGGTAGACATCGGAATTCGCCGCGAACAGGCGGGCGATGTCGATCGCGCCGTTGTCGGGGTCGAGGCCGAAGGCGGCGCGCGCCGCGGCGTTGGCGGCGGAGACGCGGCGGGTGGCGAGGTCGACGATGAACACCGGGTTGTCGAACAGCTCGATGTGCAGCGCGAGGCCGGTTTCGTTGCCGCGTTGGAGGATGCTGTTGGCGAGACCGGTGCAGTCGGCGAGCAGGCCGAGGTAGCAGAAGGTCATCTCCGGGTCGGGCATGCCGAGGATGTAGAGCCAGCGCATCAGGCCGTCGCCGCCGTGGGCGCGGAACACCTCGGACACCGGCTGGCGCTGGCGCAGGCGCTCGTGGAAGCGGGCGAACGCGGCGCGGTCCTGCTTGGCGAGGATCGCGTCGCCGCCCGCCTGGTCCTGGAGCAGGCGGGGGATGCTGTCTTCGAGGCCGGGAATGGTGTGGTCGGTGAGGAAGCTGATTTCGTTCTTCACCAGGTCGGCGCGCCAGACCATCGCGGGCACCGAGCCGACCTCGGTCGATAGCACCCGCAGCAGGCGATCGTAGGACACTCCGCCGAAGTCCGTGCTTTCGCCCATGGCTCACTCCCAAGCCCGCGCACGACGCGAATGCGGCCAAGTCTCCGCCGCGCCGCGCGCGCTTGTCAAGCATCGGGGCGATCAGGTCTGGCCTCGCGGTCGATGGTGTAGCCGACGTTGCGCACGGTGTGGATCAGCGCCCGGAACGGCTCGGAGACGAACAACTTGCGGCGTAGCGTTGCGATGTGCTGGTCGAGCGCCCGCTCCTCCGGCACCCAGGGACGGCCGAGGGCGCGCTGCGAGAGAACGTCGCGGCTGACCGGCGCTCCCTGGTGCTCGATCAGGGTGGCGAGCACCTTCGCCTCGGTCCACGAGAGGGCGGCGGTGGAGCCGTCGGGTAGAACCACCTGGCGCGAGGCAAGGTTGATCGCGTAGCCGTGGGCGACGACGTCGTGGTGCGTCGCGACCCTCGGCAGCGCCGCCGCGTCGGGGAGGCGGCGCAGCACGCTGTGGATCCGGGCGAGGAGCTCGCGCGCGAAGACCGGGCGCGACATGCAGTCGTCGGCGCCGAGCTCGAGGGCGATGGTGCGGTCGAGCGGGTCGGGGCGGGGGTGGATCAGGATCAGCCCGGGCCGCTCCGGCCGGTTGAGGATCCAGCGGGCGATCTCGAGCCCCGGCGCGTCGTCGAAGTCGGTGCCGAGCACCACCAAAGCGGGCGCGCGTTGCGTCACCTCGGCTTTCACCGTCACCGTCGAGTGCGCGAAGACGGCCCGGAACGGCTCGCCGACCAGGTATTCGCTCAGGTCCCTGGTGGTGTGGGCATCGTTGTCGGCGATCACGATCGTGCGGGGCATGGCAGTCCTCGGGCAGGAGAGGTGGCGGACGAGTCGCCAAAATTTTCGGGGCTTACGCGGTCGTGGCGGACATGTCACGACCGCGTCAGCAGGCGTCAGGGTTCTGACAAATACTATACCTTCAGCGGCCGAGTCTGCAACCATGCAGTGTTTAGAGGGTGCGAGCCAATCCAGGGTTTTACCTCCAGCGCGCGCCCCACTTTTGAATGCCTCCAAGATAAAACCCGGGGTGGAATTCCTGAGAAGTCTCTGACAATTGCCGCATTGAAAGATTGCATCAACACGATAGGCTTGAGTCGTCGAGGAAATCGCGTCTGAGAGTGCTGGAGGGAAAATCTCTCGCGGATAAGTATTGCGCAGTCGTTTATCCGTATAGGTACTGAAGAATAACCAGATAAGGATTCAGGTTGGGCAAAATGGCGCATGCGGAATGCTCGGATAATTCCGTTGTATTGTCCCCGACTCACACGATCAAAAACTGCTGCGAACTTGCCGAGACCCTGCGTGAACGACTCAGTTGCGGGACATCGGTAACCGTCGACGCAGCGGCGGTCGTCGAAGGAGACATTACGCTGATCCAGGTTCTCGTGGCGGCACGCAAGTCCGCCACAGCCAACGGTTGCGATTTCACGGTTGCGAATCCATCGCCGGCGTTCGTTGCGCTGGTTCGGCAGAGCGGTGTCGCGGTGATGTGAGGCATTGGTGGAGAGAGGCTCGAATGGGCAAGACGGTTCTCTGCGTCGACGATTCTGCGAGCATGCGACAGATGGTGCGGTTGACCCTGACCGGCGGCGGCTACGCGGTGGTCGAGGCGGTCGACGGGCGTGACGGCCTGGTCAAGGCACGCGCCAACTCCGCCGACTTGGTGATCACCGACCTCAACATGCCGAACATGGATGGACTGTCGTTCATCCGCGAGTTGCGCGGCGTCGCGGGGTACAAGGGCGTGCCGATCGTGCTGCTCACCACCGAGTCCGACGAGGAAAAGAAGTCCGAGGCCAAGGCGGCGGGCGCGACCGCCTGGATCACCAAGCCGTTCCAGCCCGAGCGTCTGCTCGCGGTGGCGAAGAAGGTTCTCGGGTGATGAGCCCCGCCGATCCCAGCGACACCTTCCGACAGGAAGCCCAGGATCTCCTGGTCCAGCTGGAAGACGTGCTCCTCGACCTCGAGGCGACCCCCGGCGACGCCGAGCTGATCGCCACCGCCTTCCGCGCGCTGCATACCCTCAAGGGTTCGGGCGCGATGTTCGGCTTCCAGGACCTCGCCGACTTCGCCCACGTCGTCGAGAATACCTTCGACCGGCTGCGCAAGACCGGCGCCGCGCCGAGCCACGCGCTCGTCGCCACCTCGCTCGCGGCCAAGGACTTCATGCGCCAGTTGGTGCTCGACCCCGGAGCCGCCGACCCGGAGGTGGGGCGCGCCGTGCTCGCCGAGTTGCAGCGCCACGATCCCGACGCCGCCCCGGCGGCCGCGCAACCCGATCGCACCACCTACGAGATCGCCTTCGCCCTTCCCGCCGATTGCCTGCTGCGCGGCACCAATCCGTTGCTGCTGCTCGACGAACTCCGCGACCTCGGTGCGTGCGAGATCACCGCCGACACCGACGCGGTGCCGCCCCTCGAGGAGTTCGACCCCGAGACCTGCGTGCTGCGCTGGCGCGCCGTGCTCACCACCGCCCAGCCCCGTGCCGCGATCGACGACGTGTTCATGTTCGTGATCGACGACATGGAGCTCGACGTCCGCCGCGTCGACTCGACGCCCCCCGCCGTCGCCCCGGAGGCGCTGCAGCCTGTTGC
>LUYR01000106.1 GCA_001603335.1 Rhodospirillales bacterium Alpha_05
CGACGACGCGGCCACGCCAGACCGCGCCCTCGGCGGCGTCGGGCGTGCCGCGGAACAGCCGGACTTCGAGAACTTTATCGTCGGAATCGGTGAGCAGCGCGCGGGTCTCGCCGGGGTGGCGGGTCGCCGCGACGTGCAGGCGCTGGGTCATCTCATCCCTCCAGGGGATGCCGGATGCCCGCCGCGCTCAAGAGGTTGGCGGTTTCCGGCAGGCTCAGGCCGACGACGTTGCCGTAGGAACCGTTGAGCTGGGCGACGAAGCGCCCCGCGAGGCCCTGGATCGCGTAGCCGCCCGCCTTGCCGCGCCACTCGCCGGAGGCGAGGTAGATGCGGGTTTCGAGCTCGGAAAGGCGCTTGAAGGTGACGGCGGTGACGACGCGACGAAGGCGCGGCGTCGCCAGCCCCGGCGCGATCACGCAGATGCCGCCGTAGACACGGTGCCGCCGCCCGGAGAGCAGGCCGAGGCAGCTTTTCGCCGTTGCCTCGTCTTCCGCCTTGGGCAGGATGCGGCGACCGCAGGCGACCACGGTGTCGGCGGCAAGAACCACGGCGTCGGGATGCTCCGCCGCGACGGCGCGCGCCTTTGCCTCCGCGAGGCGCAGCACCAGCGCCTCCGGGGTTTCGCCCGGGTGCGGGGTTTCATCCACGTCGGGCGGCAGAATGCGCTCGGGGACGATCCCGATTTGCAGCAACAGATCGCGCCGCCTCGGCGAGGCCGAGGCGAGGATCAAGGGCGGCTGAGCGGCGGTCATGATGTGCCCGCGTCTTCGGGGTTACTTGAAGCGGAAAGTGATGCGACCCTTGGACAGGTCATACGGGGTCATTTCGACCTGCACGCGATCTCCTGCGAGAACGCGGATGCGGTTTTTACGCATCTTGCCGGAAGTATGGGCGAGGATCTCGTGCTCGTTGTCCAGCTTCACGCGAAACATTGCGTTCGGGAGCAACTCGACAACGGTACCGGAAAATTCGATCAGGTCTTCTTTGGCCATAGTTCCTCATCACACGCCCCATTGGGCGGAGTTTTTTGTCGCTTCTTTACTGCGCCGGATAGCCCAGGGAATCAAGCGTTTTCGCCTCCGCCGCAACGCAAAGTGGCGGATCGGAGACAGATTATCGCCGCATCTTGCGCAAGCCGATGCGCATCCGGCTCCACATGTCGCGGCCGCGCCGCCGAACCTTGACGCCGCGGGTCTTGCGATCGGCGACCAACCCGTCGCCGACTTCCGCGGGAATCCCCGGCTCGGCGGGCACCGCCCCCTCCATCGGCCACTCGCGCAGGATCCGTGCGCGCAGGTCGTCGCGGACGCGGCGATAGGCGTCGAGGCGGGTCTCGCGGTTGCCCTCGACCTCGGCCGGGTCCTCGGTCGGCCAGAACACCACCTCGCAATGCATGGTGCGGGTGATCTCCTCGGCGCGGTCGAATGCCTCGCGGCTCAACGCGACGATGATCTCGAAGTTGTCGTCCTGGAGGTCGTCGAAGGTCTTCGGCTGATGGGTCTCGAAGCCGCCGATGCCGCATTCCTCGAGCACCACGCCGACGAACGGATCGGACGTCCCCGCCACGATGCCGACGGATTCGACGTAGCACCGGGTGCCGTGCGCCGCGCGAAACAGCGCGGCGGCGATCGGTGAGCGCACCGCGTTGGCGGTGCAGGCGAACAACACGGCGGATGGGATACGGGTCATTCCGACCTCTTCTAATTCTTCAAATAGAGTACGCACAGCAGCGTAAACAGCCGCCGCGCGGTCTGGTGGTCGATCTCGACCTTGTCGGCGAGGCGCTCCTGCATCAGGTCCGAGCCCTCGTTGTGCAAGCCGCGCCGCCCCATGTCGATCGCCTCGATGTGCGACGGCGAAGCGGTCTTGATCGCGTCGTAGTAGCTCTCGCAGACCAGGAAATAATCCCGCACGATCGAGCGGAACGACTTCAGCGGCAGGATCAGCCGCAGGGTCTCGCAACTTTCCGGCGGAATTCCGTAGTGCCGCACGTCCAAAAGAAGGCGGTTGTCGGAAAGCGCCAGGTGCAGGGCGTAGGGCCCGGGGTCGGGCCAGTCGATCGGGTGGAAGGAGTTTTCCTCGATCAGATCGAAGATCGCCACCGCCCGCTCGTGCTCCACCTCCGGGCGCGGGTGCAGCGTGTGCTCGTCCAGCGTCACCTCGGCAATGGTGTACGGCTGGTCCAAGGCGTCCCCCTATGGCGTCGGGTCTAAGCGCAGCGACACCGACAGCGCATGCGCCGTCAAGCCTTCGCTGGTGGCGAGCGTCACCGCCGCCGGACCGATCGCCTTGATCGTCTCCGGGCTCGCACCCAAAAGCGTGGTGCGCTTGAGGAAGTCGAGCACGCCGAGGCCGCTCGAGAACCGCGCCGAGCGCGCCGTCGGCAACACGTGGTTCGGCCCGCCGACGTAGTCGCCCAAGGCCTCCGGCGTGGTGCGGCCGAGGAAGATCGCTCCGGCGTGGCGCACCTTGGCGGCGAGCGCGTCGGGGTCGGCGACCGCGAGTTCGAGATGCTCGGGCGCGATGCGGTTGATCAGCTCGGGCGCGTCGGCAAGGCTGCCGACGACGATCAGCGCGCCGTGGTCGCGCCAGCTCGCCGCCGCGATGTCGGCACGCGGCAGGGTTTCGAGGCGCTTCTCCACCGCAGCGCCCACCGCAGCCGCGAAATCGGCGCTGTCGGTGATCAGGATCGCCTGCGCGGCGGCGTCGTGCTCGGCCTGGGAGAGCAGGTCGACGGCGATCCAGTCCGGGTCGTTGTCGGCATCCGCCACCACCAGAACTTCGGACGGTCCGGCAATCATGTCGATGCCGACGGTGCCGAACACCACCCGCTTCGCCGCCGCGACGTAGGCGTTGCCGGGGCCGACGATTTTGTCCACCGGGCGGATCGTCGCGGTACCGTAAGCGAGCGCGGCCACCGCCTGCGCACCGCCGACGCGATAGAGCTCGTCCACCCCGGCGCGCTTCGCCGCCGCCAGCACCAGCGGATTGATCACGCCATCCGGCGTCGGCACGGTCATCACCAGCCGCTTCACCCCCGCCACTTTGGCCGGGATCGCGTTCATCAGCACCGACGACGGATACGACGCGGTGCCGCCGGGAACGTACAAGCCCGCCGCGTCCACCGCGCTCCAGCGCAGGCCGAGGCGCGCGCCGACGGGATCGGTGTACGATACATCCTGCGGCAATTGCTTTTCGTGGAAGCTCTTGATCCGCGCCGCCGCGAGGTCGAGCGCCTTCAGGGTTTCGGGTTCGCAGGCGGCCTCGGCGGCGTCGATCTCGTCCTTGCCGATCGCGAGGGTCGCGGGCGTCAGGGTCTGGCGGTCGAACTTCGCGGTGAGGCGGATCAGCGCCGCGTCGCCGTCGCGGCGCACTTCGTCGATGATCGCCTTGACCGCGTCCTGCACGTCCACGGCGGTTTCGCGCTTGTCGTCGAGCAGCGCCGCGAAGCGGGCGGCGAAGTCGGTGGAGCGGGCGTCAAGAGACACGGGCATCGGTCGCCTCCCGGAATGCGCTGAGCCAACCCTGCATCTCGGCGGGACAGGTCTTGAACGTCGGCCGATGATAGATCAGGCGCGAGGTGACGTCGCAGATATGTTCGATTTCGACCAGGCCGTTGGCCTTCAATGTCGCACCCGAGGAGACGAGATCGACGATGCGGCGGCACAGCCCGAGGCGCGGCGCCAGCTCCATCGCGCCGTTGAGCTTGACGCACTCGGCCTGCACGCCACGCGCGGCGAAGTGCTTCTGCGTCAGCGACGGATACTTGGTGGCGACGCGGATGTGGCTCCAGCGCGACGGATGATCCTCGGCGAGCGTATCCACCGGTGCCGCGACCGCGAGGCGGCAGTAGCCGATACCGAGGTCCAAGGGCGCGTAGATGTCGGCGTAGTCGAACTCCATCAGCACGTCGTTGCCGCAGATGCCGAAGTGGGCCGCGCCGAAGGCGACGAAGGTGGCGACGTCGAAGCTCCGCACCCGGATGATATCGAGGTTCGGATGGTTGGTGGAAAAGCGCAGCTTACGGGATTTCGGATTGTCGAAGTCCGGCTCGGGCTCGATTCCGGCGGCCCGCACCAGAGGCATCGCCTCGTCGAGAATGCGGCCTTTCGGCAACGCCAGAATGAACCGTTCGATCCCACCCATGGTGTGCTTCCGTTCTCCGTCTTGCCTGCGCTCAGTCGTGCAGGCGTTCGATCTCCGCGCCGCAAGCGGCGAGTTTCTGTTCGAGCCGCTCGTAGCCGCGATCGAGATGATACACCCGCGCGATCGTGGTTTCGCCGGTTGCGGCGAGCGCCGCCAACACCAGCGACATCGACGCGCGCAAATCCGTCGCCATCACCGGCGCCCCCGAGAGCGCGCCGACGCCGCGCACGATCGCGGAGTTGTTATGGATGTTGATGTTCGCGCCCATGCGTTTCAACTCGGGAACGTGCATGAAGCGGTTCTCGAAAATCGTCTCGGTCATCATCGACGCGCCGTCGGCGGTGGCGAACAGCGCCATCACCTGGGCCTGCATGTCGGTGGGGAAGCCCGGATGCGGCTCGGTCATCACGTCGACGCCCTTGATCGTACGATCGGTGGCGTTCACCAGGATGCCGTCCTCCTGCACCGTCACCTCGACCCCGGCGGCGATCAGAACCTTGATCAGCGCGGCCATGTGGGTGGCGTCGGCGTGCTGGAGCAGCACCTTGCCCCGGGTGATCGCGGCGGCGACGGCGTAGGACCCCGCCTCGATGCGGTCGGGCAGCACCGAATGGGTCGCGCCGTGCAGGCTTTCCTTGCCCTGGACGACGAGGCGCGACGAACCGATGCCCTCGATCTCGGCGCCCATCGCGACGAGGCAGTTGGCGAGGTCGGCGACCTCGGGCTCGCGCGCGGCGTTGTCGATGATGGTCTCGCCCTCGGCCAAGGTCGCGGCCATCAGCAAGTTCTCGGTGCCGGTGACGGTGACCTGCGGGAACACCAGATGCGCGCCCTTGAGGCGGCCCTCGACGCGCGCGTCGACATAGCCGCCGTCGATGCCGATCACCGCGCCCATCTGTTCGAGCGCCTTCAGGTGCAAGTCCACCGGGCGCGCGCCGATGGCGCAGCCGCCGGGCAGCGACACCCGCGCCTGACCCATGCGCGCCAGAATCGGCCCGAGCACCAGGATCGAGGCGCGCATCTTGCGCACCAGGTCGTAGTGGGCGGTGGTGTTGGTGATCTCGCGGGTGGTGAGCTCCAGCACCCGGCCGCCGCAGCCCTGCCCCTTGGCGTTGCCGTTCATGTGCAGGAACACGCCGTGCGAGGCGAGCAGGTTCGCCATCGTGGTGATGTCCACCAGATGCGGCAGGTTCAGGAGGGTCAGCGTCTCCGCGGTCAGGAGCGTCGCCGCCATCAGCGGCAGGGCGGCGTTTTTCGCGCCGCTGATCGGGATCACGCCGTTCAGCGGCCGACCGCCGCGAATTCGGATGCTATCCATGGAAGGTCCCCAACGCGCTCCGCGCTTCGATGATTCGGTTCACAGGCGCGGCAGGGTCACGCCGGTCTGGCTCATATACTTGCCCGAGCGCGAGCGGTAGGTGACTTCGCACGGGCTGTCGCCCTTGAGGAAGATGAACTGCGCCACGCCTTCGTTGGCGTAGATCTTCGCGGGCAGCGGCGTGGTGTTGGAGAATTCCAGCGTCACGTGGCCTTCCCAGCCGGGCTCGAGCGGCGTCACGTTGACGATGATGCCGCAGCGCGCGTAGGTCGACTTGCCGAGGCAGATCACCAGCACGTCGTCGGGAATCTTGAAGTACTCGACGGTGCGGGCGAGCGCGAAGCTGTTCGGCGGGATCACGCAGATGTCGGTGGAGCGATCGACGAAGCTCTTTTCCGAAAACGCCTTCGGGTCGACCACGGCGGAATCGACGTTGGTGAAGATCTTGAATTCGGTCGAGCAGCGCGCATCGTAGCCATAGGACGACAGCCCGTAGGACACCACGCCTTCGCGATGCAGACGGTCCTCGAACGGAGTGATCATCTCCTGTTCCAGCGCCATCTTGCGAATCCAGTGATCCGGCAATACGCCCATATTCGGCCGCTCCCCTATACCTGCCAAGTTTGCGTCAGTCTTAGCGGCTTGCGGCGCTGGCTGCAAGTCCGCATCCTCCGCGCTGCGCCGCGCGCTGGCCTGCGCGCGGCGCAGGTGCAGATTGCGGCGCAGCGCCTCGGTGAGCTGCTTCTCGCGGATCAGGGCTTCGTCTTTCCGGCTCATCCTTCGCCTCGCGTTTTCGACCTTGGCGGAGGAGAATACTCCAGAGATTGCGAACCTTGCCGAAAAAATTGCGCTTTGGCCTTGCCAGGGTGTTTGGCGTTGTGTATGAAGTCCGCCTCACGTCGAGACGGCGTGAGAGTTACCCCGAATGTGCCGCCGTAGCTCAGGGGTAGAGCACACCCTTGGTAAGGGTGGGGTCGGAAGTTCGATTCTTCTCGGCGGCACCATTCCTCCCCGGTCGTTCCGTACCGCCCTTCGGGCGCAGGAGAGCCGGAGCCCTCCCACGCACTGCTCAATATTCCGTCAAGCCGAACGCTTGGCCGTTTGCGCCTTGGGGTTCGCCGCGCCGTCGGCCAGCTTGGTGAGGTCGGCGTCGGTCTGGGATTCTTCCTTCAGGGTCTCGTCGAGAAGATTGGCCGCCTCGCCGAGGCCGAGCTGAGTGGCCCAGCGCTTGAGGGTGCCGTAGCGGCAGATCTCGTAGTGCTCGACCGCCTGCGCGGCGGAGATCAGCCCGGCGTCGAGCGCCGTGGTGTCCTTGTAGTCCTCGATGATCTCCTCGCCCTCGGCGATGATCCCGTCGATCGCGTCGCAGGTCTTGCCCCGCGGCGCCTTGCCGATCTGCTCGAACACCTGCTGCAGGCGCTCGATCTGGCCCTCGGTCTGGCCGTGGTGCTTCTCGAACGCCGCCTTCAATTCCTCGGACTGCGCGGCGCGCTGCATCTTCTTGAGCGCCCGGAGAATCTTCCGTTCGGCGTAGTAGATGTCCTTGAGGGTGTCGTGGAACAGGTCTTCCAGGGTCTTTTGCGTAGCCATGGGAATCGTCCTCTTCCGTTTCGGTTGCTCCCCCGCAAGGGGGAATGAACAAGCCCAAACGCCGCTCCGCACCCGCCGTTCCCGGCAAAAATCGCCCGGCAAAATTTTCTCACCGGCACGAAAACGCATCTTCCGTCGAAGAGGATTTTTCGGCCTTTCAATGACTTGCATCTCGTCTGACGGCGGCACGGATCTTGCGGCGGCAGCCCGACGACCGATTCCTGCCGAGGATGCCCACCATGTCCATGATCTCGACCGAAAACCGCACAGACGCCCTCGCCTACGCGAAAGCCCTCACCGGGGGCGCAGCGTCGAGCGGTGCCGTCGCGGGCGGCGATTTCCAGAGCCTGCTGAGTTCGGCCAATGACCGCGGCAACGCGATCATGGGCGCGCTCAACGCCACCGTCGCCGAGCCCTCCACCGCGGTGAACGCCCAGGTGATCGGCCAGACCGACGACACCTCGGACACCGATTCGGCGAAGCAGGAGTTCCTCGACTTCATGGCGATGGACCCGCAGGCGCGGATGCGCGCGCAGATGCTGGGCGGCATGGGCCTGACCGAGGAGCAACTCGCCGCGATGCCCGCCGACGAGCGGAAGAAGATCGAGGACCGCATCCACGAGATGATCGAGGCCAAGATCAAGGAAGACACCAACGAGAAGGTCGCCGAATCCGCGAGCGCGCAGGTTCAGGCCGAAGCGGCGCCGGTCGTCGCCACCGCCGCCCAGGCCGCGGCCAAGGTCGCCGACGCCAAGCCGGGCGACGTGACGACCAAGGAAGGGATCACCGCCCTCGACGCGATGTTCCCGTTCCTCCGTCCCGATACCGTCACCCAGACCAACAAGGTCGACGACCAGCGGGCCGCCTAGGCGAAGGCCACCGGCTCGCCCCTGGGCGTGCCGATCAACGTATCCTCGCGCATCACCACGCGCCCGTTGACCGCGGTGATCACCGGCCAGCCGGTGACTTCCGTACCGGCGAACGGCGTCCAGCCGCAGCGGCTGGCGATCCAGTCGTCGGTGATGGTGCGCTTCGCGCCCATGTCGACGATGGTGAAATCGGCACGGTAGCCCTCGGCGATCCGGCCGCGCTTCTCCATCCCGAACATCTCCGCCGGATTGGTCGACGACAGTCGGACGAAATCGCTCAAGCCCAGCCGACCCGCGTTGACGTGGTCGAGCATGATCGGCACGTAGGTCTGCACCCCCGGCATGCCGGAAGGCGACTTCGGATAGGCCTGCGCCTTTTCCTCGCGGGTGTGCGGCGCGTGGTCCGAGCCGATGCACGACACCACGCCGGACTTCAGCGCCGCCCACAGCGCGTCGCGATGCCGCGCGTCGCGGATCGG
The DNA here is from genome assembly GCA_001603335.1 of Rhodospirillales bacterium Alpha_05. GTDB lineage: Bacteria > Pseudomonadota > Alphaproteobacteria > Rhodospirillales > Rhodospirillaceae > Oleispirillum. The sequence goes on from LUYR01000106.1 coordinate 8,403, forward strand.
CGGGTTCATCTGCGCGAGGGTGCCGAGGCGGTCGTAGGCGTCGGGCGCGGCGAGGGTGAGATGCTGCGGCGTGACCTCGACGGTGAGGTTGTCGGGCTTGTCGCGCAGCAATTCCATTTCCCCGGCGCTGGTGACGTGGAGCACGTGCGCCTTGCGCCCGGTGCGGCGCGCGAGGTCGATCAGGCGGCGCACCGCGATCATCGCGGTTTCCTCGTCGCGCCAGACCGGGTGCATCTCCACCGGCGCACCCTCGGCGACCATCGCGAAGCGGGACTTCAGCCGGGTTTCGTCCTCGGCATGCACCGAGATCCGGCGCTTGCCGGTGCGGAAGATGGTTTCGAGCGCGGCCTGCTCGTCGACCAGCAGGGTGCCGGTGGACGACCCCATGAAGATCTTGATGCCGCAGCAGCCGGGGAGGTTCTCCCACGCGGCGAGCTCTTCGGCGTTGTCGGCGGTCGCGCCCATGAAGAACGCGTAGTCGACCCAGGCCCGCCCCTTGCCGCGCGCGACCTTGTCGGCGAGCGCCTCGGGCGTGGTGGTGGTCGGCTTGGTGTTGGGCATGTCGAAGATCGCGGTGACGCCGCCCTTCGCCGCTGCGGCGGTGCCGCTCGCGAGGTCTTCCTTGTGCTCGGCGCCGGGTTCGCGGAAGTGCACCTGGGTGTCGACGACGCCGGGGAGGACGGTGAGGCCGGTGAGGGTATCCTCCACCGCGCCGCAGCCGGGGCGGATGTCGCCGATCTTGGCGATCAGACCCTTGGTGACACCGATGTCGACCGAGGCAAGGCCCTTGGGCGTGAACACCGTGGCGCCGTGCAGCACCCAGTCGAAGCGGTCGGTCATCGTCTCTCCTTTCCAAAACCCGGCAAGCGGTTATGGAAATATAGACGCGATCGACCGGATGTCACGGGGCGAACTTACTGGCTTTTGAGCACGTCGAAGACGCCGCCCGCGGCGCCGACGCCCTCGATGTGGTGACGATGCCAAAGCGCATAGAACAGCAGATGCCACGCCGCCGTGCCCGCGCGCTTGTCGGGCTTCTCCGACGACAGCGAGGAAAACACCGCGCGCACCGCATCCGGGCGGCAGATTTCCGCCACCCCCGCCTGCGCCGCGACGAGCGGTCCGAGGGCCGCGGCCTCGAGGGAAATCCACTCCGCCACCGGCACGGTGAAGCCGCGCTTCTTCGCGAACGGGCGGCTCTGCGGCAGATGTTTCTCGAGCCAGCGGCGCACCACGTATTTGCCGAGGCGGCCGTGCACCCGCAAGCTATCCGGCAAGGTCTGGGCGAAGCGTGCGATCTCGCAATCGAGGAACGGCACCCGTCCCTCGACGCCGTGCGCCATCAGGCAGCGGTCGAGCTTGGTCAGCAAATCGTTGGGCAGCCAGTCCAGGCAGTCGACCGTCTGCGCCGCCTGATAGCCCTTGATCCCGGCGGCCTTCACCGCCTTTTCCGCCGCTGCCATGCCGAGACGCCAGGACTTGCTCTCGTCGCGCAGCACGCCGAGGCCGTCGAGGGCGCCCTTCGCCCGCATCGGCTTCTTGAACGGCCAGGGGCGCACCGCGCCGCGATACCGGCCGTAGCCCGCGAACATTTCGTCGCCGCCCTCGCCGGAGAGGATCACCTTCACCGACTTCGCCGCCTCGCGCGCGAGGAACCAGGTCGGCACGATCGCGTAGTCCGCCACCGGGTCGTCCATCGCCGCGACGATCTTCGGCAGGTGCGCCCAGAAGTCGTATTCCTGGATCGCCACCTCGACGTGCTCCGCCCCCACCGCGTGCGCCACCTCGCGCGCGTGCTCGCGCTCGTCGGGCACGCCGGTTTCGGGGAAGCCGGCGGTGAACGCCTTGACCGGCTGGGCATTGAGCCGCGCCATCATCGCGAGGATCGCCGAGGAATCGACGCCGCCCGAAAGGAACATGCCGTAGGGCACGTCGGACCGCTGGTGGAAGTCGACCGAATCCTGGAACACCGCGTCGAACCGCTCCACCGCCTTCTCGCCGCTGGTCTGCCAGGAGGACGACGCGGCGTCGGGCGCGGGCCAGCAGGTGCGGTACTTGCGGTCGACGATCATGCCGTGCTCGATCACCAGGGTCTCGCCGGGGGCGAGGCGCTTGATGTCGGGGAAGATCGTATCCTTGCCGGTGGTGAACTGGAGTTGCAGCAGCTCGGTCGCCTTGGCGGGCGACACCGTGCGCTCGGCCCACTCGGCGGCGAGCAGCGCCTGCGGCTCGGAGGCGAAGGCGAGGCCGAGCTTGGTCGCCATGTAGTAGAGCGGCTTGATCCCGAACGGGTCGCGCGAGAGCACCACCTTCGACGCCTGCGGGTCGTGCAGCGCGATCGCATACATGCCGCGCAGCCGCTCGACGAACTCGAGGCCCTCGCGGCGGTAGAGATAGAGCGGCGGCTCGCAATCCGAATTGGTGGCGAAGTTCACCCCCGGCAGGTCGCCGCGCAGCTCACGGTAGTTGTAGATCTCGCCGTTGCCGACCAGGGCGGAGTTGCCCGGCCCGTGCAGCGGCTGGTCGCCGCCGGTGAGGTCGATGATCGCGAGGCGCATGTGGGTGAAGGCGACGTCGGACCGGCGCAACTCGCCCCGCCCATCCGGGCCGCGATGCGCCATCGCGCGCGCCATCGCTTCAAGCGAGGCGTCGCGCCGGTTGACGATTTCGCGGGCTTCGGGTGTCGTGATGATGCCGGCGATGCCGCACATGAAATCGCTTTCCCTTCTGTTCCTAAGGACTTGCACCCGCCCCCATGCGGACGCACTCAGACTAGCAGTGCGCCCTGCCCGCCCCCTGTGACGGGCATCACGCTTCCGCAGTATCGAGGGTTGAGGTGGTGGACGCCAGAGTTTCGAACACCTGCCGGTAACGCGCGATCACCACCGGCGCATCGAACTCGGCCTCGAACTTGGCCCGCGCGGCGGCCGCCATGGTTTTTGCGTCGTCGCGGTTGGAGAGCATCCAGGCGATCCCCTGCGCCATCGCCGCGGCATCATCCACCGGCACCAGGAGGCCGGTCTTGCCGTGCTCGATCAGCATCCCCGGCCCCTGCGCGGCGGCGGCGACCACCGGTGTGCCGAGCGCCCAGGCTTCGAGCACGACGTTGCCCAGGGGTTCGTGGCGCGACGGGCAGACGAACACG
>LUYR01000107.1 GCA_001603335.1 Rhodospirillales bacterium Alpha_05
GCGAGGCGCAGGATCTGCGGCGCTGGCTGCTGGGCGGCGAGGAGGCCTCCCGGGGCGGGGTGAAGTCCCGCGCGCGCGGTCTGCAACGTCGCGCCCAGGAACTGGTCGCCGGGCATGCGGAGGCCGAGGCCGCCCTCGACGCCCTCACCCGCGCCGCCCGCACCCTGCCTGCGTATGGGTGGGAAAGCCGCCTTGGAGCGCGCACGCCGCATGGGCCGCTGGAAACCTTCTTCCTCGGCCTCCAGGATCAGGTGATCGCCCGCGCCGAGGAGCTGGACTCGCCATATACCCTGGAAGTCGCGCCGCACCCGCCCACCGACGCGCTGCTCGCCTCGCTGCCCGCCGTCGACCGCGCGCTCGAAGACATCCTCGGGCCCGCGCGCGGCCTCGCCGCGATCCTCAGGCGGCGGCTCTCGGAGGAGACCGACACCCTCGACGCAACCCTGCGCCTGCGCATCGAGGCGATGGCGCGGACGCTGGACCAGCGCGCGCTGCAACAGGTGGCGGCGTGGCGCGCGATGCTGAAGGACCTCGCGGGCGACACCCCCGCCGACTACGCCGACTGGTTCGGCATCGAGCGGGTGGACGGGCGCAACCTCGACCTCGGCTTCTACCGCCACTGGATCGACCCGACCCGGCCGCTCGCGCTGGCATTGGGCGAGGTCGCGCACGGCGTCGCGGTGACCTCGGCGACGCTCCGGGATTCCGGCGACGCCGACGACTGGGACTCCGCCGCCCTGGTCGGCGGCACCAAGCACTTCGCCCGCCCCGCGCAACGCACCGCGGTGCCCTCGCCGTTCGACTACGCCAAGCAGACGCGGGTGTTCATCGTCCACGATCTCGGGCGCAACGCCCCCGACCAGCTCGCGGCGGCGATGCAGGCACTGTTCCTCGCCTCGGGCGGCGGCGGGCTCGGCCTGTTCACCGCGATCCAGCGGCTGAAGGACGTGCATGCGCGGATCAAGAAGCCCTTGGCGGCGGAGGGCATCGACCTGCTCGCCCAGCACATGGACGGCCTGGACACCAGCACCCTGATCGACCTGTTCCGCGCCGAGGAGAACGCCTGCCTGCTGGGCACCGATGCGGTGCGCGACGGCGTCGACGTGCCGGGCCGATCGCTGCGCCTGATCGCCTTCGACCGCGTGCCCTGGCCGCGCCCGGGCATCCTCTACCGCGCGCGGCGCGACGCCTTCGGCGGTACCGCCTACACCGACCGGCTGACGCGGATGAAGCTGCGCCAGGCGTTCGGACGGCTGGTGCGCCGCGCCGACGACCACGGCGTTTTCGTGCTGCTGGCGCCGTTGCCGTCGCGCCTGCTCTTCGCCTTCCCCGAGGGGGTGACGCCGGAACGCTGCGGGATCAAGGACGCGATCCTCCGTACCCGCGAGTTTCTCGGCACTTAGCCCACCGCAAACCCCGGATATCCTTGACATTCGGGCCTGCGAAACCCGACATTCGTGAGTGCGCCCAGGCGCGTGGAAACGGTCCGCGCGGACGGTCGGCGACTGCATAAGGAAACCTCCCATGACTAGCCTGTTGCCGGTATTCGCGGTCGCCGTCGTGGTCTTGATGTTCGTCTTCGTCGTGCTCGGCGTGAAGGTGGTCTCCCAGGGCTGGGAATACACCGTCGAACGCTTCGGCCAGTACACCAAGACCCTCTCCCCCGGCCTGCACGTGATCGTGCCGTTCGTCGACCGCATCGGCCAGAAGCTCAACATGATGGAGCAGGTGCTCGACGTGCCGAGCCAGGACGTGATCACCCGCGACAACGCGATGGTGACGGTGGACGGCGTGGTGTTCTTCCAGGTGGTCGACGCGCCCAAGGCGGCCTACGAGGTGCGCCAGCTCGAATTCGCGATCCTCAACCTCACCATGACCAACATCCGCACGGTGATGGGCGGCATGGACCTCGACGAGCTCCTGTCGCAGCGCGACAAGATCAACGCCGAGCTGCTCACCGTCGTCGACCTCGCCACCAACCCTTGGGGGATCAAGGTCACCCGCATCGAGATCAAGGATATCAGCCCGCCCAAGGATCTCGTCGACGCAATGGCGCGGCAGATGAAGGCGGAACGCCTCAAGCGCGCCGCGATCCTCGACGCCGAGGGCCTGCGCCAGTCGGCGATCCTCGAGGCGGAAGGGCAGAAGCAATCGGCGATCCTCAAGGCCGAGGGCGCGCGCGAAGCCGCCTTCCGCGAGGCCGAGGCGCGCGAGCGTTCGGCGGAGGCGGAAGCCAAGGCGACGCTGGCGGTCTCGCAGGCGATCGCCACCGGCGACGTCCAGGCGATCAACTACTTCGTCGCGCTGAAATACATCGAGAGCCTGCGCGACATCGCGAGCGCGCCCAACGGCAAGCTGATCCTGATGCCGTGGGAAGCCTCGAGCGTGCTCGGGTCGTTGGGCGGCATCGGCGAAATCGCCAAGGAAGTCTTCGGCAAGGGCCCGGATGCGCCGCCGCCCGCAGCGCCGCAAAAGGCCAAGCCCGCGCCCAAGGCCGCGCCGTCCGCCACCGTGCAGCAGCCGACGGT
>LUYR01000108.1 GCA_001603335.1 Rhodospirillales bacterium Alpha_05
CCCTGCCGCTGCCCGCGTTCGCCTCGCCGCAGGTGGGCGCGCCCGCGCCCGAGTTTGCGGTGGTCGATACGGCGGGCACGCTGCGCAAGCTCTCAGACCTGCGCGGCAAGGTGGTGGTGCTGGAATGGACCAACGCCGATTGCCCGTTCACGATCAAGCACTACAAATCCGCCAACATGCAGAAACTGCAGAAGCAGGCGACCGGCGAGGGCGTGGTCTGGCTTTCGGTGATTTCGTCGGCGCCGGGCGAGCAGGGCTACGTCGACGCGGCGGAGGCCAATCGCCTCACCGCCGCCCGGGACGCCGCGCCGACGGCGGTGCTCCTCGACCCCGAGGGCAAGCTCGGGCGGCTCTACGGCGCAGTGACGACGCCGCAGATGTTCGTGATCGATGCCAACGGGGTGCTGCGCTACATGGGCGGCATCGATAGCATCGCTTCGACCAACGTGAACGACGTCGAGAAGGCGAAGCCCTGGTTCCGGGATGCGATGCAGGCGGTGGTGACCGGGCAGACGGTGGCCAACCCGGTCACCCGGCCTTACGGCTGCTCGGTCAAGTACGCGTCCTAGGCTTGAGCGCTTCCGCGAGGTACGGCGCGGTGTAGCCTTTGTTCTTGGCGATGATCTCTTCGGGCGTGCCGGTGGCGACGATCTGGCCGCCGCCGTCGCCGCCCTCGGGGCCGATGTCGATGATCCAGTCGGCGGTCTTGATCACCTCGAGATTGTGCTCGATCACCAGCAAGGTGTTGCCGGTGTCGGCGAGCTCCTGGAGCACCTCCAGGAGCTTGCGTACGTCCTCGAAGTGCAGGCCGGTGGTCGGTTCGTCGAGTATGTAGAGGGTGCGCCCGGTGGCGCGCCGGGCCAGCTCCTTCGACAGCTTCACTCGCTGCGCCTCGCCGCCCGAGAGGGTCGTCGCCTGCTGGCCGAGGCTGACGTAGCCGAGGCCGACGCGCTGCAGCAGCGCCAGCTTGTCGCGGATCGCGGGCACCGCCTTGAAGAACTCCACGCCCTCGTCGACGGTGAGGTTGAGCACGTCGGCGATCGACTTGCCCTTGTAGCGAATGTCCAGCGTCTCGCGGTTGTAGCGTTTGCCCTTGCAGACGTCGCACTCGACGTAGACGTCGGGGAGGAAGTGCATCTCGATCTTGATCACGCCGTCGCCCTGGCACGCCTCGCAGCGCCCGCCCTTGACGTTGAACGAGAACCGGCCGGGCTTGTAGCCGCGTACCTGGGCCTCGGGCAACGCCGCGAACCAGTCGCGGATCGGGGTGAACGCGCCGGTGTAGGTGGCGGGATTGGAGCGCGGAGTGCGGCCGATCGGCGACTGGTCGATGTCGACGATCTTGTCGATCGCGGCGAGGCCCGTGATCTCGTCGTGGGCGAGCGGCAGGTCGCGCGCGCCGTTGAGCTGGCGCGCGATCGCTTTGTAGAGGGTTTCGAGGATCAGCGTCGATTTGCCGCCGCCCGAGACCCCGGTGACGCAGGTGAAGGTGCCGAGCGGGATGTCGACATCGACGTTCTGCAAGTTGTTGCCGCGCGCGCCGCGGATGCCGATGAACTGGCCGTTCCCCTTGCGCCGCTCGGCAGGGACCGGGACCGTGCGCGCGCCGGTGAGGTACTGGCCGGTGAGGCTGGCGGGATTGGCCATGATCGCTTCCGGCGTGCCCTCTGCCACCACCTGGCCGCCGAGCACGCCCGCGCCCGGCCCCATGTCGATCACGTGGTCGGCGGCGCGGATCGCGTCTTCGTCGTGCTCGACCACGATCACGGTGTTGCCGAGATCGCGCAGCCGCTTGAGCGTGCCCAAAAGGCGGTCGTTGTCGCGCTGGTGCAGGCCGATGGACGGTTCGTCGAGGACGTAGAGCACGCCCGAGAGGCCCGAGCCGATCTGCGAGGCGAGGCGGATGCGCTGGCTCTCGCCGCCCGAGAGCGTACCCGAGGTGCGCGAGAGCGAGAGGTAGTCCAGGCCGACGTTGGCGAGGAAGCGCAGGCGCTCGTCGATTTCCTTGAGGATGCGGTAGGCGATCTCGCGGTGCTTGTCGGAGAGCTTGTCGTTCAGTTCGCGGAACCACACCAGGGCCTCGCCGATGGCGAGACGGCTGATTTCCGAAATGTTCTTGCCCGCGATCTTCACCGCCAGGGCTTCCGGCTTCAAACGGTCGCCGTGGCAGGTCTCGCAGGGCGAGCTGGTCTGGTATTTCGAGATTTCTTCCCGGATCCAGCCGGAATCGGTCTCGCGGAAGCGCCGCTCCAGGTTCGGGATCACGCCCTCGAACGGTTTGTTGGATTCGTAGTGGCGGGTGCCGTCTTCCATCACCAGGCGGATCGTCGTGCGGCCGGTGCCGTAGAGGATGGCGTGCTTCGCTTCCTCGGGCAGGGCGCGCCAGGGCAGGCGCGCGTCGGTGCCGTAGTGGCGGCAGACCGCGTCGAGCGATTGCGCGGCGATCTGCGACGAGGTGCCCATCCAGGGCGCGATCGCGCCGGCGTCGGTGCGCTTCGAAGGGTCGGGCACCACCAACTGCGGGTCGATCGACATCCGCACGCCGAGGCCGTCGCAGTCCGGGCACGCGCCGAACGGATTGTTGAACGAGAACAGGCGCGGCTCGATTTCGTCGATGGTGAAACCGGACACCGGGCAGGCGAACTTAGCCGAGTAGGTGTGGCGCTCGCCGGTCTCTGCATCCTCGGCATAGGCGAGGCCGTCGGCGAGTTCGAGGATGGTCTCGAGCGAACCGGCGAGGCGGCTCTCGATGCCTTCCTTCACCACCACCCGGTCGACCACCACCTCGATGTCGTGCTTGAACTTCTTGTCGAGCGCCGGGGCTTCCTCGATCGCATGGATCTCGCCGTCGATCTTCACCCGCTGGAAGCCGCGCGCCTGGAGGTCCTTCAATTCCTTCTTGTATTCGCCCTTGCGGCCGCGCACCACGGGCGCGAGCAGGTAGAGCCGCGTGCCTTCGCCCAGCGCCATGATCCGGTCGACCATCTGCGACACCGTCTGGCTCTCGATCGGCAGGCCGGTGGCGGGGGAGTGGGGCACGCCGATGCGTGCCCACAAAAGCCGCATGTAGTCGTGAATCTCGGTGACCGTGCCCACCGTCGAGCGCGGATTGCGCGAGGTGGTCTTCTGCTCGATCGAGATCGCAGGCGACAGCCCCTCGATGCCGTCGACGTCCGGCTTCTGCATCATTTCGAGGAATTGGCGGGCGTAGGCCGAGAGGCTCTCGACGTAGCGGCGCTGTCCTTCGGCATAGATGGTGTCGAAGGCGAGGGAGGATTTTCCCGATCCGGACAAGCCGGTGATCACCACCAGCCGATTCTTCGGAATCTCGACGGTGATATTGCGAAGGTTATGCTCGCGTGCGCCGCGCACGGACAAAAGTGATGTTTCGGCGTGTGACATGTCGTGGGGCGTCATTTGCTTTCGGCTTCGTCTCAAATATCCGGGAAACCCTTGGCTCTTATCATGCAAAGGGAAGGGTGTCGATGTAGGCAGCGACGCGAGTTGTTGTCAGATTGCCTCCAATTCATTCATTCAAGTGCCCAAAAAATGGGATCATTTGCGCCGCATTGAAAGGTCGTGATCAAGGCTTGCGCAAACGTGCGTGAGTTGGTAGGCCTAACGCTCGTGTGGAAGGCGAATAGCCGGTCGCGTAGGGGAAAATGCGACGACCGGGCCGGGGGACTCTCCACCACGAGCGGATATACGAACGCGGATAAACCGCATCACCTGCAGGGGCCGTTACAAAGTTGGCTTATTTCATCCAGCAACTTATCAATGGGCTGACTCTGGGGGCGATCTACGGCTTGATCGCCATCGGGTACACCATGGTTTATGGCATCATCGGCATGATTAACTTCGCGCACGGCGAAGTGTACATGATCGGTGCCTTCATCTCCGTCATCACCTATCTGATCCTGACCACGCTCGGCATGAGCTACGTGCCGCTGCTGCTGGTGGTGATGTTGTTGGCCTCCATGCTGTTCACGTCGGTCTACGGATGGACGATCGAGCGGGTCGCCTATCGGCCGTTGCGTCGTGCGCCGCGTCTGGCGGCACTGATTTCGGCGATCGGTATGTCGATCGCGCTGCAGAATTATGTGCAGCTGACCCAAGGTGCAAGGGTCAAGGCGCTCGCGCCGATCATCTCGGGCGGCGTGACCCTGTTCGAACAGAACGGCTTCGAGGTTCGCGTCTCGTTCCTGCAGATCTTCATCATCATCCTGACCACGGTGCTGATGCTCGGTTTCAGCTACCTGATCGACCGCACGCCCTTGGGCCGTCAGCAGCGCGCCTGCGAGCAGGACCGGACGATGGCGGCGCTGGTGGGCGTCAACGTCGACCGCACGATCAGCACCACCTTCGTCATGGGCGCGGCGCTCGCCGCCGTGGCGGGGACGATGGTGACGCTCTATTACGGCGTCGTGGATTTCTACATCGGCTTCCTCGCCGGGGTGAAGGCCTTCACCGCGGCGGTGCTGGGCGGCATCGGCTCCTTGCCGGGCGCGATGCTGGGCGGCATTCTCATCGGCCTCATCGAGGCCTTCTGGTCGGCTTACTTCACCATTGAGTACAAGGACGTGGCTGCGTTCTCGATCCTCGTTCTGGTGTTGATCTTCCGTCCCACCGGCCTGCTCGGCAAGCCGGAAATCGAGAAGGTTTAATCCCATGGCCGAGATCAAAACCCAAACCACCCAGTCGCAGCAGATGCCCGCGTTCGTGCGCGACCTGCTCGGCACCGCGGTGATCGCCCTCGCGCTCGCCGTGCCGTTCATCGGCCTCAAGAGCGACAGCCAGGGCGTCGCCCTCGAGCTCCTGACCCGCTGGCCGCTGATGTTCGCGATCGTCGGCAGCGTGCTCGCCGGTCGCGTGCTGTTCCTGTTGTTCAAGTCGCACCGTGCCCGTCCGCGCACCCCGCAGCCGCAAAAGCGCGCCGGGGCGAAGGAAACCGTCAGCACCTGGGGCGGCCGCCATACCCTGATCATCGGCATCGCCGGCTTCGCGTTCGCCGCGCTGTTGCCGTTCCTGCCGTTCGCCAACCGCTACGTCGTCGACATCGGCACCACCTTCCTGATCTACGTGATGCTCGGCTGGGGGCTGAACATCGTCGTCGGTCTGGCGGGCCTGCTCGACCTCGGCTACGTCGCGTTCTATGCCGTCGGCGCGTATTCCTACGCGCTGATCTCGACCGAGCTCGGCTGGTCGTTCTGGTTCTGCCTGCCGCTCGCCGGGCTGTTCGCGGCGATGTTCGGCGTCGCCCTCGGCTTCCCGGTGTTGCGCCTGCGCGGCGACTACCTCGCGATCGTGACCCTCGGCTTCGGCGAAATCATTCGCGTCGTGCTGACCAACTGGGTGGCGTTCACCCATGGCCCCGACGGTATTTCCGGCATCCCGCGCCCGACCTTCTTCGGCTATGCGTTCAGCCGCGGCGCAGGCAAGACCTTCTCCGACCTGTTCGGCATCGACTATTCGTCGCAGCACCGCGTCGTCTTCCTCTATTTCCTGATCCTGGCGCTCGCCGGGCTTACCAACTGGTTCACCTTGCGCATGCGCAAGCTGCCGACCGGCCGCGCGTGGGAAGCGCTGCGTGAGGACGAGATCGCCTGCCGTTCGCTCGGCATCAACCCCACCAACGTCAAGCTTTCGGCGTTCGCGCTCGGCGCGATGTTCGCGGGCTTCGCCGGGGCGTTCTTCTCCACTCGCCAGGGCTTCGTCAGCCCGGAGAGCTTCACCTTCATGGAATCCGCGATCATTCTTGCGATCGTGGTTCTCGGCGGCATGGGGTCGCAGATGGGCGTGGTGCTCGCCGCGTTCGCTCTGGTGATCCTGCCCGAGTGGTTCCGCGAGTTCGAGCAATACCGCATGTTCCTGTTCGGTGCGGCGATGGTGGTGATCATGGTGCTCAAGCCCTCGGGCGTGATGGGCAGCCGTGAGCCGACGATCCGCCTGCACAAGCGGCAGGTGAGCGACGCCCAGCCGGAGATTGCGCAATGAGCATCACTGCAGCACTGGCCCCGGCGGCGAGCGATTCGCTCCTCGACGTCGAGCATCTGACCATGCGTTTCGGCGGCCTGACCGCGATCGACGACCTGTCGTTCACCGCCAGGAAGCGCGAAATCACCTCGATCATCGGCCCCAACGGCGCGGGCAAGACCACGGTGTTCAACTGCCTCACCGGCTTCTACAAGCCGACTGTGGGCCGGTTGCGCCTGTCCCATCCGGTGAAGGGCGACCACTTCCTCGAGCAGATGGAAGGCTTCCGCATCGCGCAGGTCGCCGATGTCGGCCGCACCTTCCAGAACATCCGCCTGTTCCCGAAGATGACCGTCCTCGAGAACCTGATCATCGCGCAGCACAACGTCCTGATGAAGGCCTCGGGCTTCGCCCTCGCGGGCCTGCTCGGCCTGCCGCGCTACCGCAATGCGGAGAAGCTGGCGGTCGAGAAGGCCTGCCACTGGCTC
>LUYR01000109.1 GCA_001603335.1 Rhodospirillales bacterium Alpha_05
GTGGTCGCGATCGCGATCGCGCCCGCCAGTGCATGCGGCGCGCCGAGCGCGGTGGCGAGGACGAACGCGGTGCCGCCGAGGCCGCCGATGATCGCGCCCGCAACCGGGAAGGTGCGCATCGCGGTGGCGAGCGGATGGGTCCTCGCCGCCGATCCCGCAGGCAGCGGAATTCGCGTCAAAAAGATCATCGCGAACAGCAGGTCGTCGAACCACGCGGCGAGGCCGGAGGCGGATGCGGAGGGTGCAGGGCTGGGTTGCGCGGACATTCGAGGGATGATTTCTTTCAAGCGATCGTCTATGAACGGGGCTTCCACACTTTAGGGAGAAACCGACGGATGGTGAAGGCCCTCATCGTCTCCTCTCTGGCCGACGTGCGCGCGCTGATCGCCGCGATGCCCGGTCCCGACGAGACCGCAGCCGCAACGGCGCGGGAGTGCGAAGCGAATCTCACCAAGCCGCCCGGTTCCCTCGGACGCCTCGAAAGCATCTCCGAATGGCTCGCCACCTGGCAGGGTCAGCATCCGCCGAAGATGGACAAGCCGCACGCCGCGGTGTTCGTCGCCAACCACGGCATCGCCAAGCTCGGCGTCTCCGCGTACCCGATGGAGGTGACGCGGCAGATGTATCAGAGCTACCTCGACGGCACCGCGGGCTTCAACGCGATGTGCAAGGCGATGGACGTCCCCTACGACATCTACCCGATCGACCTCGACCGCCCGACCGAGGACTTCACCCAAGCCGCGGCGATGACCGAGGCCGAGGTGGTCGCCGCAATCAACGTCGGCCTTGCAGCGGTGCGACCCGGGATGAGCGTGTTCTGCCCCGGCGAGATGGGCATCGCCAACACCGCCTCGGCGGCGGCGATCCTCGCCGCGCTCTATAAAGGCACGGCGGTGGAATGGACCGGCGCGGGCTCGGGCGTCTCCGGCGAGCACATGCGGCGCAAGGTCGAGGTGGTGCAGGCGGGCGTCGACCTCCACACCCAGGACAACCCCGACCCGCTCGAAATCCTCCGCCGCCTCGGTGGCCGCGAACTCGCGGCGATGATGGGCGCGATCCTCGCGGGCCGGATCCAGCGGGTGCCGGTGCTGATCGACGGCTTCCTTTGCGCGACGTCGGGCGCGGTGCTGGCGGCGATCCGCCCCGACGCCCTCGACCACTGCCAGTTCTCCCACGCCTCGGCGGAAACCGGCCACGCGCCGTTGATGCAAAAGCTCGGCGGCAACCCGTTGCTGCACCTCGACATGCGCCTCGGCGAAGCCACCGGCGCGGTCCTCGCCTCGGGCATGCTGCGCACCGCCGTCGCCGTCCACACCGAGCTCCTCACCTTCGAGGAAGCCCGCGTCACCCGCAATAAACCGGTGGCCTGACCCATGCTGAAGCCGATGTCTCCGCCGCAAATCTCGTCCCTCGACGACCTCCGCGACATTCTCCGCAACCTCCCCGGCCCCGACGAAGCCGCCCGCGCCGCCGCGATCGCGCGCGAGCCCAACCTGATCAAGCCGAAAGGCTCGCTCGGCCGCCTCGAGGAACTCACCGCCTGGCTCGCCGCGTGGCAGGGCCGCCATCCGCCGGTGATCGACCGCCCCGCCTGCGCCACCTTCGCCGGCAATCACGGGATCATGGCGCACCGCGTCTCGCCCTGCCCGGTCGAAGTCACCTGGCAGCAGTCGAAGAACTTCGCCGAGGGCGGCGGCTCGATCAACGCCGTCTGCCGGTCCACCGGCACCGAGCACAAGGTCTACGACATCGCCATCGACACCTTCACCCGCGACTTCCTCGAAGGTCCGGCGATGGACGAAGACGACTTCGTCGCCGCGTTCAACGTCGGCATGGCGGCGGTCGATCCGGGGATGTCGGTGTTCTGCCCCGGCGAAATGGGCATCGGCAACACCACCCCCGCCTCGGCGATGGTGATGGCGCTCTACGGCGGCAAGGCCACCGACTGGGTCGGCTACGGCGCGGGCGCGGTCGGGCCGATCATGGAACGCAAGATCAAGGTCGTCGCCGACGGCGTCGCCCTCCACCTCAAAGACAATCCCGATCCGGTCGCGATCGCGCAGCGCCTCGGCGGCCGCGAACTCGCCGCGATGGCGGGCGCGACCCTCTCCGGCCGCCTCCAGCGCGTCCCGGTCCTGCTCGACGGCTTCCCCTGCTCGGCCTCCGCCGCGTTCCTCGAAGCCTTCCAACCCGGCGCGCTCGACCACTGCCGCATCGCCCACGCCTCGGCGGAAGCCGGACACGCCCGCCTCACCGAAATCCTCCGCCAGCGCCCCCTGCTCAACATGGGCATGCGCCTCGGCGAAGGTACCGGCGCCGTCCTCGCCGTCCACCTGCTCCGCGCCGCCGTCACCTGCCATACCCAAATGGCGACGTTCGAGGAAGCGGCGGTGGCTCGGAACGAGCGGTAGGGGATTTGAAGGCTTAAGACTGGAGGGACTCGGTCCCTCCAGACCTCCCCTTAGTTTTTTGCGCGTAGCGCCATAAGCCCATCACGTCGCGTGATGGCTGATTGCGCTTGCGCACGAAAAACTAACGGGGTCTGGGGTCCGCGACCCCAGCGGGCCCGGGCAGAGCCCGGACCTTCCCTCAAATCTTCCCCCTTCCCTTATTCCCCCATGTTCAGGAACAGGCCCTTCTTGCGGGCGATGTGGACCATGAAGAGGAAGAAGGCGGTGAAGGCGGAGAAGTAGAGGGCATTGAGGGTGAGGGCGTTGGTGAACAGGTCCCAGCGGAAGACGCCGTCGAACATCACCGCGCGCATGCCTTCGAAGACGTGGGCGGGGGGCAGGGCGTAGGCGACGGTTTGCAGCCAGTGGGGGAGGATCGAGATCGGGTAGTAGATGCCCGAGAGCGGCGAGAGGCCGAAGATCAGCACCCAGGCAAGGCTTTCCGCGCCCATGCCGAAGCGCAGCACGAGGGCGGAGGTGAACAGGCCGACGCACCATCCGGTGAGCATGAGGTTGGCGAAGAAGGCGAGCAGCGGCAGGCCGAGGTCGTAGATGTTGAAGCCGTAGAGGGCGATTGCGAGCAGCGACGGCGGCGTGAGGCCGATGATCGTGCGGATCAGGCTCATTGCGGTGAGGGCGAGGATGTGTTCGTGCGGCCGGAGCGGCGTGAGATAGAGCTGGCCGAGGTTGCGCGCCCACATCTCCTCGAGGAAGGAGAGGGAGAAGCCGAGGTTGGAGCGGAACATCACCTCCCACAGCAGCACCGCGCCGATGAGGACCCCGCCCGCCTGCGCCACCCAAGAGGAATTCTGCGCGAAGAACTGGCTGGCGAAGCCCCAGACCAGCATTTGGACGGTGGGCCAGTAGGCCATTTCGAGCACGCGCGGCCAGGAGGTACGCATCACGTAGAGGTGGCGGAGGATGATCGCGGCGACGCGGTGCCCGGCGAAGGCGCTGCGGGCGACGCGGGTGGTGTGTTCGATCATGACGCCACCTCGCGCGGCGCGCGGGCGATGTCGAGGAAGACTTCCTCGAGGCTGGCGCGGCCGAAGCGGCGGCCGAGTTCGGCGGGCGTGCCCTCGGCGTGGATGCGGCCCTGCTTCATGATCATGATCCGGCTGCAGAGGCGCTTGACCTCCTGCATGTTGTGGGAGGCGAGCAGGATCGCGCAGCCGCTTTCCTTCGCGTAGTCCTGGAGGTAGGTGCGGACGAAGTCGCCGGTGTCGGGGTCCAGCGAGGCGGTGGGTTCGTCGAGGAGCAGGACTTCCGGTTGGTTCAAGAGCGCCTTGGCGAGGGTGACGCGGGTTTTCTGGCCCGAGGAGAGCTTGCGCGCCGGGGTGTCGAGGAACGGCTCGAGGTCGAGGTCGCGGGCGAGGCCGCGGATGCGCTGGCCGATGTCGCGGATGCCGTAGAGCAGGCCGTAGACCTTGAGGTTCTGGAATACCGTGAGGCGGTAGGGCAGGTTGACGTAGGGCGAGGCGAAGTTCATTCGCGGCAGCACCGCGAAGCGGTCGCCCGAGGTCATGTCGTGGCCGAGGACTTCCACCGTGCCCGAGGTCGGCAGCAGCAGACCGAGGAGCATGCTGATGGTGGTGGTCTTGCCTGCGCCGTTACCGCCGAGCAGGCCGACCACCGCGCCGGGCGCGACGGAAAAGCCGATGCCGTCGACGGCGCGCACCTCGCCGTAGTCCTTGACCAGGCTGGAGACGTGGATGGCGGGTTGGTCGGTCATGGCGTGGGTACGGAACCTTACCTGAAAACGAAAATCACGTGACCGGGCGCTCTGGCGGGCGGCGCTGCCCCTGCTGCTGGAGCAGGCGCTCGACGCCGCGCCCCTGGAAGATCGAGAGCCCGAGATCCTGGCCGACGCGGATCTGCTCGGGGTTTTCCACCCGCGCCAGGACGACGCGCTTGCGGCCGCAGCGGGCGAGCGCGTCCTGCACCGGGTGGTCGTCGTCGGCGCGCGCCTGGTCGAGGTCGGGCGACCAGATCAGCTTGATCAGATCGGCGCCGATTTTGGCGCGGTCGACCAGCGGCAGGGTATTCGACTGCACCCCGTCGATGCAGATGCGGTAGCCGCGCTCGCGCGCGAAGTCGCGGGCGAAGAGGTAGGCGCCGACGTCGGCGAGCACGTCGTACAACTGGATTTCCAGCACGATGGTTCCGCGCAGGCCGCCCGCGATACCGTCGTCGAAGTCGAGGAACTCCTCGCTCAGGATGGTGCGGACGTTGAGATTGAGGCTGAAGCCGCCCGAAAGGCTGCGGTCGTGGCCCGCGCCGACGAGGGCGAGAACGCGGCGGTCGAGGGTTTCGGTGAGGTGCTGGAACAGCCAGGGGTTGGAGGCGACGTCGATCTCGGGGACGAAGATTTCGCGCAGGTCCGGGATCGAAACGAAGACTTCCGAGAACATGTGCTGCGGGTGCGAGCGCCCGACGATGGCGGCCACCGACTGGTGGCGGATGAGGTTGGCGAGGTCGGTGCGGCTGAGCGCGTATTCGAGCTTGCCGAGCACCAGGGGCGAGAGCGGCTTCAACCGCTTCGGCTGGGCGTGGCGCGACGGCGGCGGCGAGACCGGGGCGCGCTCGGCGGCGATGTCGGCGCGGCGGCGGGCCT
>LUYR01000110.1 GCA_001603335.1 Rhodospirillales bacterium Alpha_05
GATCAGGGTTTCGCCCGGCGGCGGCGCGGGAATGCCGGGATCCTTCTTGAGGCTGCTCGCGACGAAGGCGACGACGCCGACCACGGCGAGGATGATCGCGCCGGTTCCGTAGCTTTTCTTGTCGTTCAACACCGCGCGTCGTCCTCCATTGCCGGGCCAGGGGGCAGAAAACGCGACTTTGGCGCGGGAATCAAGCCTTGCGGAGGCGCGCTTCGAGTTGCTCGCGGGTGCGCGGCAGCGCCTGCCCGGTGGGATTGGGCAGCATCCGCGCGATATCGGCGACCAGCGGCGGGCGCATGCCCACGGTTTTCAGCAGCTCGTCGTCGAGCAGAACCTCTTCCGCCGTGCCCTGGCGCAGCACCCGGCCGTCCTGGAACAGCGCGACGTCGTCGGCCCAGCTCCAGGCGAAATCGATGTTGTGGGTGGAGAACACCATGGTGGTGCCCGCCGCGTGCAGGCCGTTCAACGCATGCAGCAGGTGGCGCTCGCCCGAGGGGTCGAGACCGGCGGTGGGTTCGTCGAGGATCAGCACGCGCGGCCGCATCGCCATGATCCCGGCGATCGCGACGCGTTTCTTCTGGCCGAAGCTCAGCATGTGGGTCGGGCGGTCGACGACGTGGGTGAGGCGGAGCGCGTCCACCGCTTCGTCGACGCGGGCGCGGGCCTCGGCTTCCGAGAGGCCCTGGTTGAGCGGGCCGAAGGAGATGTCCTGCCGCACGCTCGCCGAGAACAACTGGTCGTCGGCCTCCTGCAGCACCAGGCCGACGGTGCTGCGCCAAGTGCGGAGAGCGGAGCGGGAATAGCCGACCGCTTCGCCGTCGAGGCGGACCTCGCCCGACTTCGGCTTGTGGGTGCCGTTAAGGTGGAGCAGCAGGGTGGTCTTGCCCGCGCCGTTCGGCCCAAGGATCGCGAGGCGGCGACCGCGGCTGATGGTGAGGTTGAGCGAATGCAGCGCCGGGATGTCGCCCGGGTAGTCGAAGCAGATGTCGCGGGCTTCGAGAATGGCTTCAGACATGAACACAACGCTCCGCAACAAAACCGAGGACCAGGATCAGGCTCAACCCCGCGACGATCAGGGCGCACCGTGCGCCCGAGGCCGCCACGCCGTCTTCCGCCAGGACATGGAAATCGCCCTCGAAGCCGCGCGCGGCGAGGCCCACCTCCATGTGCTGCGCGCGGCTCATCGCGCGCTGGAAGAACGCCGCCGCGAGCAGGCCGAGGGAATGCAGCGAACGCTTCCACCCGACGTAGCCGAGGCGCGCGGTCTGGGCGTTGTAGCCGCGCGCGACGGTTTCGGCAAAGACGAAGATCAGGCGGTAGGTGAGCAGCATGATCTCGATCAAAAACGCGGGCACGCCGATTTTGCGCAGGCTCGGGATCATCGCGTGCACCGGCGTGGTCAGCGCGAGCAGGGTGAGGCACGAGGCCGCGCCCGCCGCGCGCGCGATCAGCCCCACCGCGACGGGGAACTGATCCGGCCGCCAACCGAGCGCAACGCCGTGGCTGAAGTCCACCGAGACCAGCAGCATCGGCGCACCCGCAAGCAGGAACCCGATGGGGAAGCCGAGCACGGCGAAGAACACCTTAGCGGGCAGGCGGGCGGCGAACAGGGCGAGGAGGATGTTGGCGAGGAGAACCAGCGGCCCGGTGGTGAGCGCCGGTCCGGCGAGGCAGACGGCAAGGCCGCCGAGGCAGACCAGGAGCTTCTCGGCGGTCGCGCGGCGGGACCAGCGGTTGGTGTGGGCGATACGGTCGATGAGGTTCATGGAGCGGACAACCGGGTAAAAAATCTCCGCCCCGTGCGGCTGCGCGGGGCGGAGGGAAGGGGCGCGAAGGGGATCAGTCCTTGCGCTTCGACATGCCGTGACGCAGGCCGATGTAGTAGCACAGCACGCCCGCGCCGAGTGCGGCCTGGAGGGCGAACAGCAGGCTTTCGATCTCGCCGCTCGGCGGCTCCCAGATCGACGAGAACCAGGGCTCGTAGCCCGGCGCGACTTCTTGGATCACGCCTTCCGCCTGGTCGTCCGAGCCGCCGAATTCGCCGGCGATCGGCAGCGCGAGGGGCGCGATCATCAGGGCCGCGACCAGCGCGAGGAGGATTTTGTTGCTCTTGAGGATGCTCATGCCTGCGCACTCCGGCTGAGGACGTTGAGGCTCTTGAGTTCGCCCGCGCTGTACTTGGTGAGGATGTTCATCACCACCACGGTGAGCAGGCCTTCGGCGATCGCGAGCGGCACCTGGGTCAGCGCGAAGATGCCGAGGAACTTCGCCGCCGAACCGACCACGCCGCCGACCGGGTCGGGGAACGCGAGGGCAAGCTGCAGCGACGTGGTGCAGTAGGTCGCCATGTCACCGAACGCCGCGGCGAGAAACACCGCGAGTTGGAGGCTGCCGCCGCTGGTGCGGATCAGGCGATAGAGACCGTAGGAGACGAACGGGCCGACGATCGCCATCGAGAACACGTTGGCGCCGAGGGTGGTGATACCGCCGTGGGCGAGCAGCAGCGCCTGGAATAGCAGGACGATGGCGCCCATCACCGGCATCACCCAGGGGCCGAACAGCACCGCACCCAGGCCGGTGCCGGTGGGGTGCGAGCAGCTGCCGGTGACCGAAGGCATCTTCAAGGCCGAGAGGACGAAGGCGAACGCGCCGGACGAGGCGAGCAGCAGCTTGGTGCTCGGGTTGTCTTCGACGACCTTCTTGACGCGCCAGGCGCTGTAGGCGACCACGGGCGCGGACGCCACCGTCCAGGCGATGGCGTGTGTGGCAGGCAGGAAGCCTTCCATGATGTGCATATGACTAGTCTCCACCTCTTGGGCCGCGCCGCCCCCGCGGTGCAGTCCCCCTGTGCCCGCCTTCCCCGGCGGACGCGGACTCTAGTAGTCCGGCGGCGGCGGCCGGTCAATAGTTTTGTTATAGAATACCATTCCGTTCCGCGGCGCGGGTGGCGCGGAGCTCTGTCTCGAGCACTTCGGCGCGCTGCTGTGCCGCCCAAAGCTCGGCATAACGTCCTGATGCGGCAAGCAATTCCGCATGGGTGCCGCGCTCGACGATGCGCCCTTTCGCCATCACCAGGATCTGGTCGGCGTCGACCACGGTGGAGAGGCGGTGGGCAATCACCAGGGTGGTGCGGTTCTGCGAGGCGTGGTCGAGGGTCTGCTGGATGTCGGCCTCGGTGGCGGTGTCGAGGGAGGAGGTGGCCTCGTCGAAGATCAGGATCGGCGGATTCTTCAGCACCGCGCGGGCGATCGCGACGCGCTGGCGCTCGCCGCCCGAGAGCTTGAGGCCGCGCTCGCCGACGATGGTGTCGTACTTGTTCGGCTGGTGCACGACGAAGTGGCGGATCCGCGCCACCTTGGCGGCGGCGTCGATCTCCTCGGGCGTGGCGTCGGCGCGGCCGTAGGCGATGTTGGCGCCGATGCTGTCGTTGAACAGCGCGGCATCTTGCGGCACCAGCCCGACCGCACGGCGCAGCGACGCCTGGGTGATCGCGCGGAGGTCGTGGCCGTCGATCTCGATCGCTCCGGCGCTGGCGTCGTAGAAGCGCAGCAGCAGGCGCGCGACGGTCGACTTGCCCGAGCCCGACGCGCCGACGATCGCGGTCTTGGTTCCGGCGGCGACGGTGAAGTCGACGTCGTGCAGCAGCGGCTTGCCGCCGCCGTAGGAAAAGTCGACGTGGCGGAAGGCGATTTCGCCCGGGCCGGGGGGCAGGGGGATGGCGTCGGCGGCGTCGGCGACCGCCGGGGTTTCGTCGAGTAGGCCGAACAGCGCCTCCATGTCCGCCATCCCCTGGCGCATCTGCTGGTAGGCGAGGCCGAGGAGGTTGAGCGGCATGTAGAGCTGCAAGAGGTAGGTGTTGACCAGGACGAAGTCGCCCACCGTCATCGTGCCGTCGACGATCCCCCGCGCGGCGAGGCTCATCAGGCCGATCAGTCCGGCGGAGATGATCGCCGCCTGTCCGGCGTTGGTGATCGCGAGCGAGCCCTTGCTCAGCACCGCCGCGTCCTCGAGTTCGGCGAGCGCGGCGTCGAGGCGGCGGGATTCGAGCGCCTCGTTGCCGAACGCCTTGACGGTTTCGATGTTGACCAGGGCGTCGGTGGTGAGGGCCGCGACCACGCCGTCGCGGGCGTTCATCGCGCGGCGGAACTTCAGCCGCCATTCGGTAACGCCGAAGGTGAAGGCGACGTAGCCGCCGATGGTGACGAACACGATCGCGGCGAAGCGCCAGTCGAACGCCACCCAGAGAATGATCGTGACGATGACGAGTTCGAGGATCGCCGGACCGGTGCGGAACAGGGCGAGGCGGAGGATCACGTCGAGGCCGTCGGTGCCGCGCTTGATCGCCCGCGCCAGCGCGCCGACGCGGCGGTCGAGGTGAAAGCCGAGGGAGAGGGCGCAGAGCTTGTCGAACACCTCGACCGACAGCACCCGCACCGCGCGCTGAAGTACCCGCACGAACAGCGCGTCCTGCGCCTGGGCGAACACCTGCTGGATCACCCGCGTCAGGCCGTAGGCGACGATCAGCCCGATCGGAATCGCCACCAGCGCGTCGCCGGGGTGGGCGAGGGCGTCGACGGTCGCCTTGTAGAGCCACGGCACCGCGACGCTCGCGAGTTTCGCCAGGACCATCAGCGCCAGGCACGCGGCGACGCGCAGGCGCAAGCCCGGTGCGTTTCGCGGCCAAAGGTAAGGGACGATGCGGAGAAATGTCTGCATGGGAACCCGAGCCTAGCATGGGGTGCGGGTCGTGCCCACATTCATCCCGGATCGAAAGGGAATGATGATGACAGTGGTAGTTTGGTTCCGCGACGACCTGCGCCTCGCCGATCATCCGGCGCTCGACGCGGCGGCGGCGGTGGGTGCGGTGGTGCCGGTTTTCGTGCGCGATGCGAGCTTCACCGGCCTCGGGGGTGCTGCGCGGTGGTGGCTGCATCGGGCGCTTGGTGCGCTCGGGCACGACATCGCCGCCAAGGGCGGCCACCTCAACCTGCTCACCGGCGACGTCGCCGAGGCCCTGAGCCATGCCGCGGCACAGGCCGGAGCCGACGAAATCCACGCCCTCGCCTCGCGGGTGCCCGCCGAGCGCGCGATGCAGGAGCGCGTCGCGCGGAAGCTTGCCGAGGAGGAGGTGCGCCTCGTCCTCCACCCCGGCGCGCTGCTGCACCAGCCGAAATCCATCCGCACCGGCGCGGGTACGGCGTATTCGGTGTTCACCCCGTTCTGGCGCGCGTTCTCCGCCATCGAGGTCGCGCCGCCGCAGCCCTCCGCGCCGCCGCAGTGGGTCGACCGCCGCTTCGGCGAAAGCCTCGCCA
>LUYR01000111.1 GCA_001603335.1 Rhodospirillales bacterium Alpha_05
CGCGCAGCGGCAGTTGCTCGGGGCGGCCGATCACCGAGCCGCTGCCGACGCCCCCCAACGCCAGCGCGCCCATGAACGCGGCGTCGGCGAAGGGATAAGCGTTGGAGGCGAGGCCGACGCCGAGCGCGTCGAGAATCGAGAGCTTGGCGCGCGCGATCACCGCCTCGGGCAGGGCGTCGTAGGCGAGGCCCGCCGCGAACTCGGCGATCCGCCGCGCCGCGCCGGGGTGGCGCTGGCGCGCTGCGATGGGGTCGGCGTTGGTCATCTAGTCCCCTCTCATTGCTGGAAATTCCCGGTGGAGCAGTGCGGGACCTGAGGGTTTTCGCGCCGTGCCACGGGAGGCGATGAATTGGCAACTGTTGACAGTAGTATCAATTCCACCGTATAGCGTCAAGTAGCACAACGCTTCGAAGCCCCGCACGCAGGTCGGGACGCAGCCGACGAGGGGGCCGACATCACCGGGAGACGCGAACATGGATGGATATGACGTCATCGTCGTCGGCGCGGGAAATGCCGCCCTTGCCGCAGCCGTCTCGGCGAAGGAGAACGGCGCGGCGCGGGTGGTGGTGCTGGAAAAGGCGCCGCGCGAGATGCGGGGCGGCAACACCCACTGGAGCGGCGCGGTGCTGCGCTTCGCCTTCGACGATCCACGCGAGATCGCGCCACTGATCCCGGGCGCGGAAGCGGAATACGAAAACTTCTATGAGGGCATCGCGCCCTACACCAAGGCCGACTTCCACGGCGACTTGATGCGCGTCACCAGTGGCCGCACCGACCCCGAGCTCTCCCGCGTGCTGGTCGACAACTCCAAGGACACGGTGTTCTGGATGCACCAGACCGGCGGCGTCGAGATGGAACCGGCGGTGACGCTTTCCGCCGTGCGCAAGGACAACCTGATGGTCTGGGCGCGCGGCCTGGTGGTGCGCGCCGCGCACGAGGGCGTCGGCCTGTCCCGCAGCTGGTTCGCCACCGCCGAGAAGATGGGCATCGAAGTCCGCTATGGCTGCGCCGCGGTGGAGTTGGTGGTGGACGACACCGCCGGGATCGCGGGCGTCAAGGTACGCGACGAAACCGGCCTGCACCTGCTGAAAACCCGCTCCCTGGTGCTCGGCTGCGGCGGCTTCGAGGCCAATGTGCAGATGCGCACCCAGCACATCGGCGCGCAGATCGGCGGCGCGAAGGTGCGCGGTACGCCTTATAACCAGGGCGACGGCCTGCGCATGGCGATGGCGATCGGCGCGATGCCCTGGGGGCAGTGGAGCGGTTGCCACGCCACGCCGATCTCCGCCGACTGGGGCGAGTTCGCGCCGCGCGAGCTCACCGACCGCAGCAATCGCTTGAGCTACGTCTACAGCGTGATGCTCAATCGCAAGGGCAACCGCTTCGTCGACGAGGGCGAGGACGGCGCGCTGTTCACCTACGCCAAGTTCGGCCGCGCGATCCTCGCCGAGCCGGGGGCGAAGGCGTGGCAGATCTTCGATTCCAAGGTGGTCCACCTCCTGGAGCCGCGCTATTCCACCAGTACCCCGATCGTCGCCGACACGTTGGAAGACCTGGTCGCGCAGCTCGACATCGACGACAAGGCGCAGGCGCTCAAAACCCTCGAGGCCTATAACCGCGCCGCCAAGGGCGTCGACGACGGCTTCGACCCGACCAAGCCCGACGGCCTCTCGACCGAGGGCCTTGCGCTCGAAAAGACCAACTGGGGCCTGCGCCTCGACACCCCGCCGTTCCATGCCTATTCCGCCACCGGCGGCATCACCTTCACCTTCGGCGGCCTGCGCACCACCAAGGAGGCGGAGGTTGTCGGCACAGACTGGCGGCCGATCCCCGGCCTCTACGTCTGCGGCGAGATGGTCGGCGGCCTGTTCTACGACAACTATCCGGCGGGCACCGGGCTGGTCTCGGGCGCGACCTTCGGCCGCATCGCCGGGCGCAACGCGGCGAAGAACGCCGCCCGCTTCGCAGGGAGCCACGCAGCATGAACCAGATCGCCACGCCGACCATCGCCGCCCGCCTCGCCGAGAAGATTCTCGCCTTCACCCCTGAGCAAGCGACGCCGAAGGCGCGCGCCGTCGCGCGCCGCGCGATCACCGATACCATCGGCGTCACCTTCGCGGGGATCTCCGAGCCCTGCGTGAAGATCCTGCTGTCGGTGCCGGGCGTGGGCACCAGTCCGGGCGGCTCGCTGATCCTCGGCACCGACCGCCGCACCTCGGCCCTCGATGCCACCCTGGTCAACGGCACCGCCGCCCACGCGCTCGACTTCGACGACTTCTGCGCCACCTTGGGCGGGCACCAGTCGGTGCCGCTGGTTCCGGCGCTGTTCGCGGTGGCGGAGGAGCGCAAGCTCTCCGGCCTCCACGTGCTCACCGCCTACATCGTCGGCGTCGAGACCGAGCTTCGGATCGCGCGCGGCGTCAATTTCCACCACTACGACAAGGGCTGGCACCCGACCGCGACCTTGGGCGTGTTCGGCGCGGTGGCGGCGGTGGCGCACCTGATCGGCCTCGGCGTCGAGAAAACCGCCGTTGCCCTCGGCCTCGCCGCGTCGTTCGCCGCCGGGCTCAAGGCCAACTTCGGCACCATGACCAAGCCGCTCCACATCGGCCATTGCGGCCGCGACGGCGTGCTCGCGGCCCTGCTGGCGGAGAAGGGCTTCACCGCCAATCCGGCAGCGTTCGAGCACCACCAGGGCTTCCTCAACGTATTCAACGGTCCCGGCACCTTCGACGTCGACCGGATCTTCGCCGATTGGGGCAATCCGCTCGAAGTCGAGGACCCGACGATCGCGATCAAGCAATTCCCCTGCTGCGGCAGCACCCATCCGGCGGTGATGATGGCGCTCGAGCTCCACGACAAGGACGGCGTGCGCGCCGCCGACGTCGCGGCGGTCGAAGTCCGCCCCCACGTCCGCCGCTTCCGCCACACCAGCACCCCGGACCCGCAAACCCAGCTCCAGGCGAAGTTCAGCGTGCAATACGTCGTCGCCCGCGCGCTGCTGGACGGTGCGGTGCGGTTGAAGGACTTCGAGGGCGAGGCCTACGCCGAGCCCGAGATCCGCCGCCTGCTTGCGGTCACCACCGCCGAGCCCCACCCCGACATGCCGGAAGACGGCGCGGCGCAGTGGGGCGCCGAGGTGAGCGTGACCCTCAACGACGGGCGGCGGCTGACCCGGCGGGTCGACAACGTCGTCGGTCGCGACGGCAACCACCCGATGACCGACAGCGAAATGTGGACGAAGTTCGAGGATTGCGCCGGCCGCATCCTGCCGCGCGAGCAGATCGCGCCGCTGTTCGAGCGCCTCGAAACCCTCGAATCCGCCCACGACATCGGAATGCTGATGAAGCTGATGCAGGGCCGCGCCAAGCCGCAAGGCGCGGCGCAGCCGATCCGCTTCGCCACCCATACCGACCAGGAAGCGCCGGAAACGACTTGGATTCCGTGATTCGGGCCGGTACAACTAGGAGACGCGCGAACTGTTGACAGAGGACGATCCCCCGTGAAGCTCGCTCTAACCGGAAAAGTGCAGGCGCGCTCCCTGGTCGACGAAGTCGTCGAACGGCTTGAGGCCGCGATCATCACCGGCGAACTTCCGCCGGGCACCAAGCTCAACGAGCAGCAGCTCGCCACCGCGCTCGGCGTCAGCCGGGGGCCGCTGCGCGAGGCGATCCGTCGCCTCGAAGGCCGCACCCTGGTGGAGCGCACGCCCAACATCGGCGTGCGCGTCGCGGAGCTGAGCCCGTCCGACCTCAACGACCTCCTCGAAATCCGCGAGGCCCTCGAAGGGATGGCCTGCGCGCTCGCGGTGGAGCATCTTACCGACGCCGACATCGCGGGGCTGGAGAAGCTGCTCAAGGATCACGGCTCGCAGAAAAGCATCGAGACCGGCGAGGGCTACTACCAGGAGTCCGGCGATTTCGACTTCCACTTCCGCATCGCCAGGGCGAGCCGCAACAAGCGGCTGATCTCGATGATCTGCGGCGACCTCTACGACCTCTTGCGGATCTACCGCTACAAGTCTAGCACTATGCATGGCCGCGCCGCGGCGGCGTTGCAGGAACACCAGGAGATCGTCGCCGCGCTCAAGACCCGCGACCCGCAAAAGGCCGAGGCGGCGATGCGCAACCACATCCGCAACGCGCGGCTGTATTCGACGATGGCGCTCCAGGCCGCAGAAGACGCGGCGCGCGAACGCCCAAGCGAGCTCACGCCGGTGATCGGCGATCTGGCGGAACGGCCGGCCGGCTGAATCCCGCCGAAGGGGGGGCAATGCCCGAACCTGGAGAGAAACCGAGCGTACTCGTCGCCGGAGGCGGCAATGCCGCGCTCTGCGCCGCGATCAGCGCGGCGCGGGGCGGCGCGCGGGTGACCGTGCTCGAGCGCGCGCCGAAGTTCTACCGCGGCGGCAACACCC
>LUYR01000112.1 GCA_001603335.1 Rhodospirillales bacterium Alpha_05
TCGCCGTACTGCTCCAGAATGCTCTCCATGCTTTCCATTTCCGTCGTTTCCCCGGACTCGCCGTGGAGTCCTTCAATCATCATCTCTTCCGTCATAACCTTCCATCCCCCTTGACACCTGCGATGTCTCTATTGCGATTTTCAGTTCTTCTATTAGCCAGTCCGGAGTACTCGCACCGGCCGCAATTCCGATTCGCGCCTTACCGGCGAACCACCTCCCGTCCAGTTCTCCCGCGTGCTCGATCCAGAGGACGTCGCACCCGCGGGAACGGGCTATTTCCACGAGCTTCGCCGTATTGGCGCTGTTCCTGCCTCCGACGACGATCAGGCCGTCCACGGTGCCGGTGATCTTTCTCACCGCATCCTGCCGGCGGGTCGTAGCGCCGCAGATGGTGTTGAAAACCCGAAGCTCTCCCGCCTTCCGGGCGAGGACATCCGCCGCCGCGCCGAAGAACTCCGTTTTTTGCGTCGTCTGTGATATTACCCCCAACTTGTCCTTTTTGCCAAGCCCCTGCACTTCCGAAAGTGAGGACGCCACGGAAACATCACCCGAAGCGCACCCCACGATGGCCTGCACCTCCGGATGATCAGGGTCACCGAGGACGAGAAGATAATATCCTTCTCCGGAAAGGAGGGCGGCCTTCTCCTGGGCGTTTTTGACGAAGGGGCACGTGGCGTCGGTGACCCTGCCGCCGCAGCGCTCCTGAAGCTTCTTCTTCACACAGGGAGGGACGCCGTGGGCCCGGATGAACACGCTGGCGCCTTCAGGCACATCTTCGATGCTCTCGGTCACCACGAGTCCTTTTCTGCACAGCCGTTCGACTTCCTGGGGATTGTGGATGGGCATGCCGATGGAGTAGACTTTCCCGTTCCCCTCTCCTGCGGAGGCGCATTCGTCGATGCATTTTTCAAGGCTCTCGATGGCCCGTTTCACCCCGAAGCAGAACCCCGTGGGAGAAGCGACCTCAACGATGATTTTCCCCTGCTCCCTTTCCAAGATGCGTCCGGACCTCCTTTTCTATCCGTTCAGACAAGTCCGGCATCGGGCTAGCCGTAGTATCATACCATACTATGGGAGAAAATTTGCTGAACCATGTCATTTGCCGCCGGGAAAAGGCCTTCGTCTGGCTGATGTCCCGGTCAGCGGCCTCCTCGAGGGTGCACCGGCCCCGGAAATAGTCCACGATATCCTTGTAGCCGAAGCCCTGCATGGAGGGGAAGCGCTCGTCGTATCCCCGCTCGAGAAGCCATTCCACTTCCTCCACGAACCCCCCGGCGAACTGTTCGCCCACCCTTTTTTCGATCGATTCGAACAGCAGCTTCCTGTCCCGGTTCAGGCCGATGTAGAGCACGTCGAACTCGCCCCGGCCGGGCATCTTTTCCGTCTTCCGGAACCATTCCGAGGCGGGCGTGGCTGTGAGTGTGCTGATCTCCAGTGCCCGGACCACCCTGCGGACGTCATTGACGTGCAGCCTCTCCGCCGTCTCCGGGTCCGCGAGGGCGAGCCTGTCGTGGAGGGCCCTGTTTCCTTCCCGAACAGCGTACTCCTCGAGTTCCCGGCGGAGCCCCTCGTCCTTCGGGGCGCTGTCGGAGAGGAGGCCGCTGAAAAGGGCTTCGTAATAGAAGGGTGTCCCTCCCACGAACAGGGGAATCCTGCCCCTGGCCGTTATCCGCCGTACCGCGTCCCGGCTGCGGGCCACGAAATCGGCGGCGGAGAACACCTCGTCGGGATCAACCACGTCGATCAGGTGGTGGGTGATTTTCTTCCGGATCTCCGGCGAAATCTTGTCCGCCCCCACATCGAGGAAACGGTACACCTGCCGGGAGTCCACCGAGATGATCTCCGCTCCCAGCCGTTCGGCCAGGAGCAGGCTGAGGGCCGTCTTGCCCACCGCCGTGGGGCCCACTATGGCCGCTGCGGGAAAGGGTCTTCGTTCGTTCATGGTCGTCTATTCCCTTCCGAAGTATGATTCCAGCTTTTTCGCCGTGAGGGAGAGCACTGTGGGGCGCCCGTGGGGGCAGTTCCACGGAGACTCGCATTCAATGAGGTTCCTCCACAGCGCCAGGGCTTCCGACGCCGTGAGCCGGTCACCCAGCTTCACCGACAGGCCGCAGGCGATAGTGGCCAGTTTCTTCCACAGGATCTCCTCCAGGGCTCCCTCTCGGTCCTCCGTCCACTCCAGCAGCACCGAGCGCAGAAGGCGCAGGGGATCCTCCGCCATGCCGCCCGGCAGGGACGGGTAGGCGGTCAGGGAAAGCTGCCCGTCATGCTCGCCGAACCCAAACCCGACGGCCTCCAGCCCGTCCCGGTGTTCCCGCACCGACACGGACAGGGAGGGAGCCACCGGCAGGGGGAGGGCGCACCTCTGCACCGTCACCGACTCCGCCGACAGCCTTCCGGCCCGTTCGTAGCCTATCCGCTCGTGGGCGGCGTGGGGGTCCATCACGGCAAGCCCCTCCTCCGTCTCGAACACCAGGTACCCCGAGGCGACCTGGCCGAGAAAGCGGAAATGTCTTCCCTGCCCGTCCGCCCCGGCAGGAGCCTCTTCGAGGGCGGTCCCTGCAACGGGGGACAGCTCCGATGCCACCCGGGCGAAGAGGTTTCCCCCCTCGGGAGAAGCACTTTCATCCCTGAAGGACCAGCCTCCTCCCCTTCCCGTACCGGCCCCTGGAGAAGGGGAAAAAGAGCGGCCGCGGTCAGGAGAAGGGGGAAAGGAGGGGACCGCAGCCCCGGGAAGGGAGGGGACCCGTCCGGAAAGCTTGAGGACCGCCTGCTGGATGGTGTCGAACACCTCTCCCGGAAAGCGGAACCGCACCTCCGCCTTGGCGGGGTGAATATTGGCGTCGAGCAGCTCCGGGGCGAGGGAGAAGAGAAACACCCAGTTCCCGGCAAACGCCCTGCACAGGGCCCCGGCGGCGCTCCGTATCAGCGGGTCGGTCACCGCCCGGCCGTTGACGAAGGACGTGACAAGGCTCCTGGTTTTGCCAGGAAAGGGGGCCCACCAGCATTCCAGGCTGAGGTGAGACGCTGCTGTCTCGCAGTGGCGAAGCTCGCCGGCGTCGCCCCAGAGTTCCCTGAGCAGCCGCTCCCGGTCGCCGTCTCCGGAAGAGGAAAAGCCGGCCTTCCCGTCCCGGCTCTCGGAAAAGGCCACCGACGGATAGGCCACGGCGAAATCCCGCAGCAGGGCGGACACCCTCCGCTCTTCCGAGGCTGCCGACTTCAGAAACTTCCTTCGCGCCGGAAGGGTGTAGAAAAGATCCTCCACGGAGATCCGCGTGCCTTTGCGGCATGGGACGGGGGTGTGCATCGTCTGCCGTCCCCCTTCGATGCGGAGAAGGCCTCCCGTCTCGTCCCCCTCCCGCCG
The DNA here is from genome assembly GCA_001603335.1 of Rhodospirillales bacterium Alpha_05. Lineage (GTDB taxonomy): Bacteria > Pseudomonadota > Alphaproteobacteria > Rhodospirillales > Rhodospirillaceae > Oleispirillum. Next base: position 3,365 of record LUYR01000112.1, read on the forward strand.
GGACCGGATCTCGAACCTGCTCACGGCGGAAATGCTGGCCAGGGCCTCGCCCCGGAAGCCCAGGGTCCGGATGCGCTCCAGTTCCTCCACGGTGCGGATCTTGCTGGTGGCGTGCCGGGCCGCAGCGAGGGGAAGCTCGTCAAAGGCGATGCCCTCGCCGTCGTCCTCCACCACGATGCGGACCTTCCCTCCTTCGAAGAGGGAGACCTTCACCTCCTTCGCCCCGGCGTCGAGGGAGTTCTCCACCGCCTCCTTGACCACGGACGCGGGTCGCTCCACCACCTCCCCCGCCGCGATGCGGGAGAATACATCCTCAGGAAGAAGAGTGATTTTCAGGACGAAGCACCTCCCTGCTCTTCTCGCTCAGTTTGTACAGCAGTTCCAGGGCCCGGAAGGGCGTCAGTCCGTCAGGTTCGATGGCCGCCAGTTCCTCCACGATGCCGTGCCGCTCCGCCTCGAACAGGTCCATCTGCCGGGCTCCCGATACGTCCCGCTTCTTCTTCGGGAAATTCCCCGTCCGTTCTTCCTTCTCGAACCGCTGCAGAAGGTCGAAGGCCCTCCTGAGCACGGGGCGGGGCAGCCCCGCCAGGCGGGCCACCTCGATGCCATAGGACCGGTCGGCGCTCCCCTTCACCACCTGGTGGAGGAAGAAGACGCCCCCTTCGCTCTCCTTCACCGCCATGCTCAGGTTCTCCATGCAGGGGTACCGCTCCTCGAGGCAGGTGAGCTCGTGGTAATGGGTGGCGAAAAGCACCTTCGGCGAGGCGCCGCACCCGTCGGCCAGGTATTCCAGCACGGCCCAGGCAATGCTCATGCCGTCGTAGGTGGAGGTCCCCCGCCCCACTTCGTCCAGGATCACCAGGCTCCGGTCCGTGACGTTGTGGAGGATGTTGGCCGTCTCCAC